>JBHEMF010000190.1:0-3589 GCA_046352665.1 Thermoplasmatota archaeon | reverse complement strand
ACGCGGGCCGGTCCCTCGAAGCGCATGCGGTCGAGGCCGGCGATCTTGACCACCGCCCCGTTGGGGGCCAGCGAGCCGCGGAGCACGGCGATGCCGCCCTGGGCGTGGATGGGGTCGTCCAGGCCGCGGACGACGGCGCCGTCGGGCCCGGCGGCTGTGTGCATGGCCAGCCCAACTCGTGCGGCACCGCCAACGACCTCGGCGGCCTCGACCTCCTGAGCCTCGACGTCCGCGAGACCCACCTGCCCGACGGCAGCCCGGCCGTCGATTTCCGCGTCGGCGTCCAGGACGGCAAGGAGGGCACCACACAGAAGGTGCAGATCTCCGTGACCGCGGGCGGCAAGGCGCAGGTCTTCGACTTCGCCGGCCCCACGGGCAACTACAGTTCCTCGACCTGCAGCCGCCTCTCCGGCCCGATCAAGTACCCCGACGCCGCCAACGACGGCGATGTCATGGCCGTGGACTGCTTCGCAAGCTACGTTGCCCTCGGCGTGAACGGCACGGGCGCCCCGCTCTCGGCCATCTCCGTGAAGAGCCTCGCCGCCGACAAGCCCTACGACCAGATGCCCGGCACCTGGTACGACAAGGACAAGGGCGACACCCTCGTGCCCCGCGTCCCCGAGTGCGAGGTGCCCAGTGGCGTCCCCAGCGGCTCCCCGTGCGAGACGCCGACGGCGGACGACGCCTCGGGCGGCAAGCAGACCCCGGGCGCCTACACGACGGCCGGCCCGGCGCAGCTCGTCAAGGTCACGGCCTCCTCGACGGCCGTCACCCTCACGGGCGGCGCGCAGAAAGTGACGCTCACGTTCGCAAGCTCCCTCAACCACACCGAGCAGGTCCTGAGCCTCAACATGTCGGCGCCGACCACGGTGCAGGCGAGCCTCGACGGCTCGTCGGTCGTCCTCGGCAACACCACCAAGACGGTCATCCTGAACGTCGTGGGCGCAACCAAGGACGGCACCATCACGGTCACCGTGACGAGCGACCTCGGGGCCCATGCGACGATCGCCATCGCCGTGAAGGCACCCCCGCCACCTCCACCGACTTGCAACCCGGCTGCGACCGAGGTTTCGGGGACTGCCTCCTGCGCCCCCGGCACCGACACCTCCAGCAGCAACGCCGCCGGCGCCCCCGAGATGCTCTTCGTCGCCCTCCTTGTGGCGGGCCTCGCGGGCACCCGGCGCCGCAGCGCCTAGCGGCACGTTTCCACACCGTGACGGCAACCCTTTTTCCCTTCCCCACTTCGCCAGGTGCCAAGATGAAGACCACCTCCGTCGCTGCGGCCCTCGTGGCCCTGGTGCTCGCCTCCGTCCCGGCGGCGTCGGCCCATGGTGCCCCCGAGCCGATGGCCAAGGAGACGCGGCTCCTCGAGGACTGGACGGATGACTGCGGCGGGGACGGCGGCGCTGCGGCGACAGGCGGCTGCAAGGGCTCGCAGGACCTCCTCGCCCTGGACATCCAGGAGGTGTACGACGCCTCCATCGGCGACGCCGTCACGTTCCGGATGTACGCCGACAAGGGCCAGGCCGGCGCCCACAAGGAGGTCGTGACGCTCAGCACTCCGTCAGGCGCCAAGTCGTTCACGTTCACGACGAGCGACGGCAGCCACTTCACGAGCGGCGGCGGCTTCGAACGCGTAAGCGACGCCGTCTCCGTGCACGATGGCACACGGTTCTACGTGGACGGCTGGGCGAAGCTGTCGGCTCTCGGCAAGGTGGGCGACCGGGTGTCAGGCTTCAAGGTCGAGGCCTACACCGGGTCGAGCGTGGGCGACTTCATGCCGGGCGGCTGCAACAACACGATCGGCACCTGCCAGGACCCCACGGGCAGCATGGCGGCCGACTCGTACGCGAAGCCCGACTACGCATTGCGGGGCCCTACGTACTACGCCAGCCTCGACGTGCCGGCGCAGACGGTCCAGGTCGGCAGCGGCGCGGAGAGCATGGAAGAGCTCACCATCGTGAACTCGCTTGCCGACGAGTCGCAGAAGATCACGGTCACGGTCGAAGGCGCCGACGGCGTCACGGCACGATTCCACAACCCCAACGACGTCTCCGGCGGCGGCTACAGCGACGTCGCCTCCGTCGAGCTCGCGGCCCGGCAGCAGACCATCGTCCACCTGGCACTCACCGGCACGACGGCGGGCAAGCATGGCACGCTCACTCTCACGCTCACGACGAGCCTGGGCGGACGCCTCGTGAAGCAGGTGCAGTACCAGGTCGTCTCGGGCGGAGGCTGCATGGACGGCAGCATGTCCGGCATGACCAGCATGGAAGGCATGGCGACGTGCCCAAGCACGACCACCACGAAGGGCAAGCCGAGCCCGCCGCCGGGGCTTGCCGCCATTGCGCTGGCCCTGGCCCTTGTCATCGTGGCGCGGCGGTCCTGAAATGCGGGGCGGGGGCCGGCACCGCTTGCGGTGGATGCCCCTCGTCGCCGTGGTTTGCGTCCTCCTGGCGCCGGCGGCGCTCGCCCACGCCGACCTCGACGTGAGCGTCCCCATGCAGGGCACGCACCTCGCGGCACCGCCGTCGCGCGTGAGCGTCACGTTCACGGAGCCGATCGACCCGGTTGGCACCGACGTCCGGGTCGTCGATGCCCAAGGGGATGTGCGCGACCTCGGCGACAAGAAGGTCGAGGGCACCACGGCGCGCCCCGTCGTCTCGGTGGCGATGCCCGGGAGCCTTCCGGACGGCCCGTACCGCATCGTCTGGCGGGCACTCTCCAACAAGGACGGCCATCCGACGTCGGGTACGGTCGGCTTCGCCATCGGCTTCGGCGGCCAGGCCCCCGCAGGCACGACGGCGGCGGCCATCCAGGTGAACGTCGTGGTCGCGCGCTTCGTCATGTACGCGGGATTCAGCCTGGCGTTCGGCGCCGCGGCGTTCCTCCTCTGGATGGCGCCAGCGGGCTACCCGTCGATGGCGGCACGCGTGGCGCTCCTCGGCGGAGCGACGCTGCATGCGGCGGGGACGCTCCTCCTTGCCGCCGACACGGCGGCCGCGAGCGGCATAGGCTTCGAGAACCTCGCCTCGTCGGAGGTCGGCCTCGTCTGGCTCGTCCGCATGGGGCTCGGTGTAGCGGCATGGCTCCTCGCCCTGGTCTGGACGTTCCGGCCCGTGCAGGCCGGGCCCGCCGTCGTCACGCTGTTCCTGCTAGGCTCCGCGCTGGGTTCGGCGCGCCTCGGCCACCCTTTCCTGCAAGGGGTCCCCACGATGGTGCTCGACTTCCTGCACCTCGTCGCCGCCGCGACGTGGGTGGGTGGCCTCGTCCTCCTCCTGTTCCTGGTCTGGCAGGCCGAGCGCCGCCCCATGCCCATCGAGGACCTGCGCCGCGCCGCCGAGGGTACCGTCGCCGCCGCCGACGACGACGAGCGGACGCTCCGCCCGCTCGAGCCGGTCGCGCACCTGTGCAATGTCGTCCGCGGCCGGCTCCGCTCCTTCCGGCACGAACGTCGCGTCCTCGACGGCGACCTCTTCGGCGAGGACGTCCTCCGGCAGAACGACGACGACGGGCCCCTGCCGACCTGAAAGGGCTGCGCGAAATGCGCGCACGGCGATCTCCGGGAGGTCGGCCGCCCGCTCCGCCT
>JBHEMF010000189.1:0-3601 GCA_046352665.1 Thermoplasmatota archaeon | reverse complement strand
ATAGCGCACGGTCGCCTCGCCGCCGAGCGCGACGACACCGGGGAGCTCGCGCTCGATGGTCAGCGCCGCCGCCCGCGGGGCGAGCAGGGCGTCGACGATGGCGACGACGAGCAACGCTCCGTTCACGACCAGGAGCGACTTGCGGTTCTGGTCCATCGTGAGCGCCGCCACGAGCTCGGCCTTGCTGCCGACCTCCAGGCCATACTTCCATTTCCGGCCGGCCTGGGCCAGGGTCTGCACGACCTCCTTGCGCTGGTTCACCTTGATGGGGAAGACGCCGCGGTACTCGACGCCCTTGCACTTGTTGTCCTTCAGGGCCTTCTCGAACGCGCGGTTCAGGCGATCGACGCGGTGCTGCAGGATCTGCGGGAAGCGCAGGGTGATGGGGGTGGCGACACCTTGCTCGCGCAGGGTCCCCACGACGTCGTGCAGGTCGATCTCGGGGCCGTCGGGGCCCAGCGGCATGACGGCCAAGGTCCCAGTGCCGGTGACGCGGTAGTAGCCGTCGGCCCAGCCGGGGACCTGGTAGAGCTCCTCGGCCTCGCGGACCGTGAAATGCGCCACGGGGGCGGCGGACGGCGGCCTCGTTCTTCAGGCATTCCCCTTGGGGCTTGCGCGGCGGGCGCGACCCGGCTTCCGGCTTTCTTCGACGAGGAGCTCGCCCGTCTGCCACAGGCGCTCGAACAGCAGCGACTGCATGGCGACGTACTCGGCGGCATCCGTGCGGAAACCGAGCGCAAGGTCGGGATCGATCCCTGTGCGGCTCGCGGTCACGAAGACCAGGACCTCGCGGCGGTCGGCGAGGGCGAACGTGGAGAGGACGTCGGTATCCACGACGCGGATGTCCACGTTGGGAAGGCTCCTGGAGAGCGCCAAGGCCGCGGCAGCCTGGGGGTCGCTGCGCACCATGAGGCGGACGGGCATGCCTTGCCGCGCCCGCCGCGCCAGCAGCGACGTGTCATCGACGGTGCGGAACAGCTCGCGGTCGCCGGGATGGGTGAAGAAGAGGTCGATGGTGGATTGCGCCTCGGCGTACAGGTTGTGGGACTGGTTCACGAGTCCCGCCATGCCGCGGATCGTGGTGAAGCGGACGGCCAACTCGTCGCGCGGCGCGTCCAGGCGCTGCAGCCGGGGAGCCAATTCCTCCTCGGCCGCCTGCACGCTTGCGGCAAGGGTCTCGGCCCGGCTGCGCAGGGCGTGGAAGACGGTGCTGGAGGGCGCTGCGGCGTAGAGGCGCGGCCGCCCGACGCCAAGGTGGGCGAAGCCGTGGTGCGCCAAGGAATCCAAGGCCCGGTAGGTGCGCGGACGGGAGAAACCAAGGGCGAGCGCCACGTCGGCGGCGCGGGCTGGCCCGGCACGCAGGAGCTGGAGGTAGCACGCCGCTTCGTCGCGGGCAAGCCCGACCTGAGTGAACCGGTCCACGATGTCGTCTTGCGCCTTCCCTCGGCGGATCAGGCGGGAAGGGCTGGCACCAGCACTCATGCAGGGACCGCCAGCCGCCACGGTTACAAGAGGGGTGGTTTGCCCGCGGTGGCGGACAGGCCGTGGGGGAGCGCCAACCGGCGGCCGGTGCCCGCTCGCAAGGATGCGCGTGGCGGTCAAGTGCCGCGGCGCGCCTCGCGCAGCTTGCAGGAGTCGCAGACCCAGACCGTGACGAGGGGCCGCATCCACGAGGAGCAATGTGGGCAGCGCCGGTTCCTGGGTGGCAAGGCTCGTGGCACCGCCCCCAGGAGACGCTGTCCACTATTTAGGACGGACGAACGGGGGGCTGCGACAACGCTCGCCTCCACCCCTGCGGAACCGTTGCCGAAACTAGGCGGGGACGTCCGGATTGTCCACGGGGGCCTCGACGACCTCGCGGCGCAGGACGACGCGGTAGTCGTGGAAGCCGAGCTTGCGGTACACGTCCTGCGCCTCCTTGTTGTTCTGGAAAAGCTGCACGTCGATGGCAGTGATGCCCTCGCTCTTGCACCATTTGTTGAGCTCCGCCATGAAGCCGCGCAGCGTCCCCTGGCCGCGGTGGCCCTCCATCACGAACGCGTCGGACAAGTACGCCACCTTGGTGTGGTTGTAGATGGGCGGCCGCCGCTGCTTCGATGCGATGAGGTAGCCCACGAGCCTGCCGCCCTCCTCGGCGACAAGGGTGAGCGTGTCCTTGCGTTGCAGGAGGCCCGTCGCGTACCCGAAGAAGTAGTCGGCCGCGTCGTCGTTCAGGATCCTGGAATGCGTGAGGCCCTCGCGGAGTTTCGCGAACAGCTTCCACAGCTCGCAGATGCCATCGACGTCCCCTTCCTGCAGCTTGCGGATGCGCGCTGGCATGGCCGGGGCCGGCCACTGGCTCCCGATATAAGAGGCATCGGAGCCAGGCCGCCGCCTCCGTGCAAGCGTGCACGACCCCGACCGGCCGAAAGGTCCCCGCTGCGGAGGGCCTTGGACACTGTTCAGCCGTGTCCGCGGAAGCCTCAAATAAGGGTCCCTCTCAGCCATTCCTCGATGGAAGAGCAGCTCGCCCGCGTGGAGATCCTGCGGAACAAGAACGGCACCTACTCGGCCATCATCTGGACCGAGACCGAGGGCGACAAGGAGCTCACCTCCAAGACGCTCGATGCGCTCTTCCGCGAGATGACCATGGACCTGGAGTTCGCCGTGGGCGAGCACCAGCGCGAGGGCCGCGGCGGCGAGGTCTCGGCCGAGGAAGAGTTCGAGAATCTTCAATACGCCCAGGAATGGGAGCAGCAGTAGTCACGTCGCACCCATTCGTACGTCGCCTAGCGTCTGACTTCCAGAGCGAAAAGTGCGTGGCGGCCGCTGCTTATGGAGAGTGGCACGGCGGCACGCGCACGAAGCCGGCCGCGCTGCTGGAGACTCCCATGTCGTCCCAGACGGTGAGGCCCACGCGGTACACGCCGGGGCCGGCGTAGAGGTGCTCGATCTGGGCACCGGTGCCGCCCGCCTCGTCGCCGAACGTCCACGCCGAGCGCACGACCATGCCGTCCAGGTCGCTGGAGCCGTACGCGTCGAACTGCACGGTGTACGTGCAGCCCGGCAGGACCTTCACCTGGGCCACAGGCCACGGCGCCATGTTGCTTGCATCGCCGGCCGTGCAGCTGTCGCCCTGGGGCGGCTCGTGCATCGGGCGCGTCCCCCGCATGGAGACGAAGCCGTCGGACCCGTCGTCGTTCGGGCCTTCCCAGGCGATGGAGAACGAAGGCGCGTCCATGAGCCCGCTCGGGTCGCTCGGGTCCGGCCCGAAGAACTGGCGCATGTGCGCCATTCGGCCAGGTCCGGCGGCGGATTCCGTGTCCATGATGGCAGCCATCATCAACGCCGGGTCGCCAGCACCGCCGGCGCTGCCGCCCTCGCCGAGCATGTCGACGTGGATGGATTCGTGGCCGCCATTGTGGAATGCGACCATGCCCTCACCGCCCATTGTGGAGGTGCCGAAGAGGAGCCGGAAGTAATGGAGGCGCGGCGGGCGCGGCGATCGCGTGGGCCGGCGTCCCGCTCCTCGTCCGTGCCGCGCCGGCGAGATGGCCGGTGAGCGTGACGGCGTCGTGCGCGGCCACGCCAAGGTCGACGCGGCGAAAGCGAAGTAGCGGCC
>JBHEMF010000188.1:0-3611 GCA_046352665.1 Thermoplasmatota archaeon | reverse complement strand
GCCCCGGCCCGGCGGGGTGTGGCAGCCGAACCGCCGAGCGCAAGCGAGGCGGGAGGCGGGCGCCGTCCACGAAACTTGCTTGCATTTTCCTGCGGCGTCTTTCCCCGCGGCCCTCGCCATCGCTTCGCGCCGGCTGCGCGGCGCGTGCTCGGCTTGCCACGCCCTCGCTCTCGCCCCTCGCTTGGGCTCGGGGCCTCGCGCTCGCCCGGCGGGGACGCCAACGCAGCAACCTCGCATCTAATGGAGAATTGAGGGCCAGATGGAGGACGTCGCCGCCGTCGTCGGAAAGCCGACGAGCCGCAGGCGAGGCGGCGCAGATGCCGGGGCCCGCCAGGGTCCCGGCGGAACGATTGCGGCCCTGTCGTCGGACGTCACAAGCCCACGTCGTTTCGGTGCAATCGGTGCAATCGGTGGTTCCATTGCTAGCGGCCCCTGGAGGAAAAAACGAAAATCGTCAATCTCCCACCTATCCTCAAATCCAAGGCCTCCCACAAGCAGGAGCTCCACCAAGCCGCCCGCGGCTCAGCCATACCCAAGGAAACCAGGCGTCGGGGAGATCCCGAGGCGGCTCGTGTAGGCCACCTGGTCGAGCCTTCCTGCGAGGCCCTCGACCTGCTCCAACAGGCGTGCGACCTCGGGATCGGCGAGACGGTAGAACTGGTTGCGGCCGTGGCGGCGGACGGCGACGAGCCCCGCCTCGCGCAGCACACCGAGGTGGTGGCTCACGTTGCTCTGCTCCCCAGCCGTCGCGGCCACCAGCGCTGCGACGTTCCTCTCGCCGGCGCGCAACTCCTGCAGCAAGGCATGGCGGGTAGATTCGCTGACGAGCCGCAACAGGGCTGCGCTTTCCACATGAATGGACGTTCATGGATGCTCTTGAGACTGCCGGAACGCAGTCGCGCGACCGAGGCAAAGCCTTTGCATGCCCGGCGGCCGTGACCGGCGCGTTGGCCCCGACCCTTCTCGTCGCCGTCGCCGCGACGGCCCTTCTCGTCGTCATGGCGCTCGCCGGCTGCCAAGGTGGAGGCGAGGGCTCGTCGCCGACCACGGCTTCGTCGGCACCGCCGGCGAGCTTCGACGGCATGGCGGCACTCGGCTTCGTGCGCGGTCTCGCCCTCGACGCCGACCTCACGCCGCGCTTCCGCATGCCGGGCACTCCCGGGCAGGCCGAGGGCGCCGCCTACCTCTGGTCGCAGATGGAGGTGCCGGGTTGGACCCGGCAGTGGCAGAACTTCACCGGCGCCGACTACCTGGCGCTGAACCGCACGGTCGTGTCCGCGTACGGCCCAGGCTCGAGCTACTGCGCCCACGCCGACGAGGCGGCACTCCCGCAGTGGCCGTTCCACAACCTCCTCGCCGTGCGCAAGGGCACCTCCAGCACCCACCTGGTCCTCCTCGGCGCCCACTGGGACTCGCAGATGGACAGCAACGTCGATCCGGACCCGGCCAAGCGCGGCGACCCGGATCCCGGGGCCAACGACGGCGCCTCCGGCGTCGGTCTCCTCATGCAGCTCATGCGCCACCTTCGGGACGCGCAACTGCCGTTCGACGTCGGCGTCGTCCTCCTCGACGGCGAGGACGGCTTCTACAACTGCTACCCGCTGGCAGGCTCCCTCTACTTCGTCGCCCATCCGGCCGTGGCGGCGCACCGGTTCCTCCTCCTCGACATGGTGGGCGACCCCAATGCGAGGTACGTGCGCGAGAGCCAGAGCGTGGCAAGCGACCCGCGCCTCATGGACATCCTCTGGTCGCATGGCCGCGCCCTGGGCGGCGCCAAGTCGTTCACCGGCAAGGCGACCACGATCGTGGACGACCACGTCGCCTTCATCGAGGCCGGCATCCCCGCCGTGGACCTCGTCGATGCGGGCTGGGACTCGGGCTACGGTTTCCCGCCGCAGTGGGACACGACCTCGGACACGATCGAGAAGGTGAGCCCCGACATGCTCGGCCTCGTGGGTGGCGCGATCGCGGGGGCGCTGCAGGATCCTGCCTTCGCCGCGGATTGGCCAGCGGACGCTTGAGGCGCAACGCGGCCTACGATTCCAGCCTCAGGAGGGCCGCCATGAGTGCCAGCCCGCCCACGAGGCCCATGAGGATGAGGGCGACATGCCGACGGTCGCCGGTGTGGTGGTGCAGTTCCGGCACAAGGTCCGCCGCTGCGATGTAGAGGAAGCCGCCCGCCGTGATGGGCAGCGCATAGAGCGAGATGGCGGCGTGCGGGATGGGCAGGACGAGGATCGCGAGGGCCCCGGCGAGGGCAAGCAGTGCCGAGAGGAAGTTGAACAGGAGGGCGCGCCGGAGGGGAAAGCCGCCCTTGATGAGGACCGCGACGTCGCCGAACTCGTGCGGGATCTCGTGCAGGCCGACGGCGATGGCGGTGGCGACGCCCAGGCCGCGGTCGGCAAGGAACGCGGCGGCGATCACGGCTCCGTCCAGGGCGTTGTGCAGGGCCGACCCCGCAAGGTTCATCCAGCCGAAGAGGGCCGGCCGCGCCTGGGCGTGCACGTGCGGTTCGGGATGGCCCAAGTGCGCGGTCTCGTCCGCTGCATGGGGGATGGAATGCGTGTGCCTCGAACGCAGGACGCTCTCCAGGAGGAAGAACGGCAGGAAGCCCGCGAGCACCGCAAGCCCCATGGTGGCCGAGAAGCCGCCCCACGCCGCCGTTGACTCCGGCAGGATGTGCAGGAAGGCGTCACCCAGGAGGGCGCCCACGGCCAGGGCCACCATGCCGAGCAGCACGTAGTGGTGGCGCAGGATGCCCACGAGGAGGTAGGCCGCCCCGAGGAAGCTCAGCAGGCTCACCGCGGCAACGCTCCCGAGTGTCGGCAGCCAGGCGGGGTCCACGCCACCCGCCAACCGCGGCTCTTCATAACAATGTCTATGAGGTTATGAACCGCGGCGACCTTGGCTCACAACGTGGCCGTCGTCTCCGTGAGCCTTCCCACAGAACTCGTCGCCGAGATGGACGCCGCCATCGCGCGTGGCTCCTACCGTGGCCGGAGCGAATTCCTGCGCGCCGCGGTCCGCGACCACCTGCAGGCGGCGCATCCGCCCACGGGCCGGCACGTCCACGGCTCCGTCACCGTCGTGTACCCCCACGGCAAGGAGGCGCGCATCTCCGAGGTGCGCCACGCCTTCCACGACGTCGTCCTCAGCCTCATGCACACGCACTGCGAGGACGACGTCTGCATGGACGTCCTCATCGTGGGCGGCAAGGCCAGCCGGGTCCTCGGCCTGGTCGAGGCGATGCGCCGCATGCGCGACATCGCCAGGTGCCAGCTCGTCCAGGTCTCCGGCAAGGCCGCCTGAGCGCAGCACCGCCAGCCCGCCCCCCGCAGGCGATGGCCGCCACGTCGACGTTCCCGCCACGTTGATGAACCGTCCCCAAGTGCAAACGCCGTGGACCCGGCGCCGACGGCGGAGCACGAGCTGATCTGGCAGACGGTGCGGGAGTTCTCGGAGCGCCGGCTGCGCCCCCTGGCCCGGCGGATGGACCAGTTCCGTACACGAGATAAACTGCGTACCACGTGCGCCGGTGGCGGCGGCGAGGTCGACGATCACCGAGCCGGGCCGCATCGCCCGGACTGCGGTCGCCGGGATCAGCTTGGGGG
>JBHEMF010000187.1:0-3612 GCA_046352665.1 Thermoplasmatota archaeon | reverse complement strand
GGATGAGGTCGAGGATCTTCGACACGCGCTGCCCCGTGAGGGCCGAAGTGAAGAGGAAGGGAACGTGCTTGAGGAATGGCGCCTTCTCGTGCGCCTTCTTCTCGAGCTCGTCCTTGGTCGGCAGGATGCCGAGTCCGCCTTCGTCTTCCATGGTTCAACCCCGCTCCCGCTGGGCCCAGAAAACCCAAATGAGCATGGCCGGCGACAAAACACCCGTTTATGAGGGTTTTGCCAGCAAGGCTGCCCACTGAGCCCACTGAACGCACTGAAACCAGTCTGTGCAGCGCTCTCCGACCTCGCCGCTCAGCTTGCGGGGCTCGCGTTGGAAACACGAAACTACCCTTCAGTGGGTTCAGTGTCTTCAGTGGGCCGCAGACCCGCGGAGATGCCAGCCTTACGTCGTGAGGCGGGTAAGGAGCGTGCTCATGAGGAGGTACACGAAGAAGCCGATGCCGCCGATCACGGCGATGCCCACGAGCACGATGACGGCCGACTGCCGGAACTCGTCGGTCTCGGGCTTCCTTGCCATCCGGAGGACGCGGGCGATGCGGCCGCGGCTCACGGACTCGAAGCGCCGCTCGATCCTGCGCTGCACCGCCCAGGAGCGCTCCAGGAAGGTGCGGGGGGGCGGGCCGGCGAGCTCCGGGCGGCGCACCGGCGTCTCGGTCTCATCCAGGAGCTCCTCCTCGGACTCCTCGGTGTCGCGCTCGTCAGGGACCATGGGCATTGCGGCGACTTGCGGCTGATATTTCAAGCTTGGTGGCCCGCGCTGGCGTCGATGCGGCGGGTACCTCACCAAGGGATTAAAATGACGGCAAGCCCATCAAGCGGTTGCCTTGACCGAAAGCGGCCACCGTGGCTCTGCCCAAGGAGGCCCCGCCGGACCCACCCTCCTGGTCGTGGACGACGAGCCGTTCATCCTCTCCACCCTCGCGCGGTTCTTCGAATACATGCTGCCCGGCAGCAACGTGCGGCGGGCGAGCACCGCGGCGCAGGGCTTGGTCGAGCTGCAGAAGGGGCATGTGGACCTCATCGTCTCCGACTACCGCATGCCCGACATGGATGGCATCGAGTTCCTTGTCCGCTGCAAGATGGTCCGCCCCCTGGCCGCCCGCGTCCTGTTCACGGCCTACATCGACCCGGCCATCGAGGAGGAGGCGCGCCGCCGCGCCGAGATCACGGCCTTCGTCTCCAAGCTGGAGGAGCCCATGCGCCTCCTGGACACGGTGCGCAAGGCGCTTGCGTCCGTGCCGGCGGCTAGTCCTCTTTCCCAAGCGCCGACGTGACGGGGCGGACCTTCGGGCGCGGCGTCAGGGCCTCCATGCGCTCCGCCGCCTCGCGGCTGTGCCGGACGCCGTACAGGGCATAGATGAGGAGGCCGATGCCGGCCCATGTGACGGAGGCCATGAGCGTGAAGGCATCGAGGCTCACGATGAGGCCGAGGGTGCCCACCATGCCGAGGACCGCGAGCACGGCGAGCGCCGGCATCCGGAACGGCCTCTCCACGTCGGGGCGCTTGCGGCGGAAGATCCAGGTGGCCAGGATGACCATGAAGAACGCAAAGAGCGTCCCGATGTTCACGAGCTCGACGGCGGCGCCCAATGTAAGAAGGCCTGCGAGGACGAGGGTGAAGGCGCCGTAGATCCACGTCGTCGTGGCGGGGTTGCCGCGCCGGCCGATGGCACTCATCCAGGCCGGGAGGAGCCCGTCGCGGCTCATGTTGAAGAAGACGCGCACACCGCCAAGGATGAGGACGAGGAGCACGGAGGTGGTGCCGATGAAGGCGCCGAGTCGGACGAGGAGCGCCCCAAGGCTGAACGGGGCGCCGTTCACGGTGACGTCGAGCCGATGGTGGGTCTCGAAGACGTAGCCGAAGGGCTCGCCGACGGCCGCCTGCGCCGTCGCAGACGGACCCACGAACTCGGACCAGTGCGAGGCACCCACGAGGGCGCCGGCCGCGAGGATGTAGAGGAGCGTCGAGATGCCGAGGCTGCCGAGGATGCCGATGGGCAGGTCGCGCTTCGGGTTCTTCGTCTCCTCCGCCGTCGTGGAGACGGAGTCGAAGCCGATGTAGGCGAAGAACATGATGGCGGCCGCGGCCATGACGGCCTTCACTGCGTCCCCGAAGCCGGTGACGTCGTACGTCGGGGCGGCGGCGTCGAAGCCGGGCGCGTAGCAGGGGACACCGGTGAGGGTGTTGTAGCAGGGCAGCAAGTGGCTGAAATTGGCACCGTCGAAGAGCGAGAAGGCGACCCCGATGGCAAAGAGCAGGATCGCGACCTTGATGGTGACGAGGACGGCCGTGACGCGCGCCGACTCCTTCGTGCCCCGGACGAGGAGGGCCGTTACGAGGAGGACGATGAGGATGGACGGCAGGTTCACGATGCCGGTCAAGGTGATGTTGTCTCCCGCCGCGTTCACGACCTGGCCCGACTCGAGCGGGCTGTGCGTGAGGCCGTAGAGGAGCTTGTGCTCCGGGTCGGCGAAGATGTTCACGCCGCGGTCGCCGCCGGAGAGGTGCCAGAACTGGTTGATCACGGCGAGGATGTTGTTGCGGCAGGCGACGGCGACACTCACGGCGCCCACGGCGTATTCCAGGATGAGGGCCCAGGCGACCATCCAGCCGGGAAGCTCGCCGATGGCGGCGTAGATGTAGGCGTACGCGGAGCCCGATGCCGGGATGGCGGACGCGAGTTCGGCGTACGCGAGGCCGGCCACGGCACAGATCAAGGCCGCCACGACGAAGGCCGGGACCACCATGGCGCCCGCCGTCACGATGCCCGTGCCCACGAGGACGAAGATGCCGCCGCCGATGATGCCGGCCACACCGAGTGTCACGAGGTTGAAGGCGGAGAGGGTCTTCGCGAGGCCGCGCTTGTCGCTCGCTTCGGCCAGCAGGCGGTCCACGTTCTTCTGGAAGGCAAGCCGCTGGACGCCCCGCGACAGGCCGCTCATTTCTGCACCACCGGCGCCGGCTGCTGCGTGAGTGTCCCGAACCATGCGTCGGCGCGCAGTCCGACCTTGAGGGAAAGGCTGCTGCAGAATTGCGTATCGGGAAGCGGCGGCTGGCACTCCAGGCTGCGCCCGGGCCGCGACCAAGTGAGGGAGAGTTCGTAGCCGGCGGTCTCGTTCTGCGCGGTCACAGTCGGGTTGCTCCAAAGGGCCGGCCACGCCGCCTCGCCGTCCTTGGCCTCGACGAGGCCCAGGTTCGGCGCCGGGTAGCGCGCAACGGCGACGTCCAGGCCGCTCGTCGCGTCGGCGCAGGTGAAGGTGCCGTTGGCAAGCTTCTGCGCCTCGCCTGCAAACCTGCGGCTGAGTCTCCAGCCGATCACGGCGGCAGGCTGCATGATCTGGGCATTGAATTTGTCCGTGCAGTCGCCGGCCGCGACGACGACGTGCAGGGACGACGTGATCTGCGCGGTCACGTTTGTGTACGCCTTCGCCTCGCGGTGGCCGCTGTCGGCCAAGAGGCCGCCGCTGCCGATGGGCAGCATCGGGCTGCGCTCTTCCGGGTTCTGGGGAATGGTGTTCCTGGTTCTCTCGGAAGCCTCGCTCTTCGCCTATCTGTTCTTCTCCTATTTTTACTTCTCGGTGCAGCCGCATCCCGGGCCG
>JBHEMF010000186.1:0-3628 GCA_046352665.1 Thermoplasmatota archaeon | reverse complement strand
CCCGTCACGCTCTCGGTGCTCACCCGTACGTACACCCGTTCGGCTTGGCGAGGCCACCCGGACGTACGGGTGATCGTTTCGGCGCACCCTGGCTCACTCTTTAGCCCTCCGCCGCGCTCCCGTCCTCGTGGACCTGCACCACCCGCGGTTCGACTTCGTGGAGACGATCCGCCTTGTGCGCGGCACGCGCTGGGACGCAGACCTCGTCTGCTACGGCAGCCACATGGACACGGAACGCATGGAGAAAGCCCGGGCGACGGGGGCCCAGACGGTCATCGCGAATTCGAGGCTCGAAGCCGAGCTCGTCGCCCACCTGGAACGACTCGCTAGTACTTCGCCATGAGGCCGGCCGTGAGGGCCCAGCCGCCAAGCAGGATGTGGACCACGTTCACCGTCGGCGTGAGTGCCAGCGTGCTTGCGTCGGTGAGCGTGAAGAAGCCCGCGATGCCGAGGAGAAGGTACACGGCGCCGAAGACCACGGCGAAGGTCTTCACGACGTTGCCCTGGATGGCCGCGTAGCCGAAGAGGCCGCAGGCGGCGGCGAGGACGATGTGCAGGATGTTGTGCCACCACGTGAACTGCAGGAACGTGCCGCCGAGGCTAAGGAACTGGTCGGCGGGCACCTGCGTCATGGAGGTCGAGACGATGCCGAGGAGGGCGACGAGCCCGAGGGCCCACGTGGTCACGCGGAAATAGACGACGGGGTCGAGGATGGGGTTGCCTGTCGGTTGCTGGGTGGCGTACTCGGACACTGTGGTCACCTGCAGCTTCCATGCCCCTCGGTCCCATAAGGGTTGCTCAGGCCAGGTGGAGGCGGACGCCCTCGGCGGTGACCTGCGCACGGACGGGCCCGCTGCGGTGGAGACCGGAGACGAAGCCGGCGAGGACGACGGCGAGGCGCTCGGGCGACGCGCGCACGTCGGCGCCGGGCGCAAGGTCGATGACACCGTTCTGGAGGTCGATCCGCAGCGGGACCGCGATGCCGCTCTCTTCCAGGAGCGACGGCAGCCGGAGCCAGAGCTCGCGTTGGGAGGGGGAGCCGAGATGCGCCTGCGCCGAGCCACCGAGGCGCGCCGCCTGCTCCCGCAATGCGGACGTGGCCGTGCCCGCGGGTGCCGAGGCGATGGCGTCGAGGGCCGCAGCCAGGCCCACACGGACGGCGGGCGCGTGCCGGGGGTCCTGCAGGTCGTCCGGGGCGACGCGGCTCGCCGTGATGCGGTACACCTTGCGGCGTTGGTCCGTGGGGTGCGCCTCCTCCTCGATGAGGCCGCGCGACAGGAGCTCCTTCATGTGCAGGCTGGAGAGCGTCGGCTTGCTCCGGCCCGTCGCCTCGACGAGGTCGGGGAGCTGCTTCGTCCCCTCCGCAAGGACGCGCAGGATCATGCGCTGCACGTCGCTCGTCACCGCCGCGATGCCCTGGCCCGTCCGGTAGATGTCGGCCTCACCGTGCAACCTGCCTCACCGCCCAGGGATTGCCATCGCGGCGGAAAAATGTTTGGTCTGCTTCGAACGAAGCGGCGCACACGGTTGCCGGTTCACTTGGCGTATTTCGGCTGGCGACAGGGCCACGGTCTGGCGTGCCGGCCGCTGGAGGCAGGGGTTCGAGGATGGCCGGGGGGATGTCATCGTTCCTGTGCTGACTAGCAACAGGGCCACGCCAGTTCCGACGACGGCCGCGCCATCCACCGGCCCTCGTGAAGCATTTCGGGGGGCGCGCGGAAGCCAGCGAGCCCGGGGCGAGACGGCGCTGACCGCGGCCGGCGCAGCCGGTCGTACGAGCGCGCCCTTGCCTATCTTCGCCAAGACGGTTCCTTGGAAGAAGTGGACGACGTCGTCGGACTGCAGGAACCCTTTGACGGTCCGACGAGTAGCAGGTTGAACCGCACGTTTGCCTGCACTCGTTCCTGCGCCACGGCAGGGCCGCGCCAGTTCCGACGACGGCGGCACCGTGCACCACTTGGCCCTTGTGAAACATTTCAGGGGGCGCTGCACTTGGCCATGGACATCCGCTAAGGGCAACGGTTCAATGCGGGCGTCCCCTGGCGCCGCCATGGCCTCCTGGAGAATCCCAGTGTCGCTGGCCGTGTCCATTCTTCTGGTGCCGACCGGGACGGCGGCGTCCGCCGGCCACGACAAGGCGTCCGCCGACCTCGACGGGACCTTCTCCTATCTCGCGGCGCTGGTGCAGCGCGACCACGACCAGGACGAGATGGCGCCTTACCTCGTGGAGGCCGCAGTGGCGTCGGGCAAGGACCCCGCAACGTGGCCGCCGGCAGCGTCCGCCCTCTCCCTGCTGCCGGGCGCCGACGACATGCAGCCCGGGCTCATCCATTTCCTGCGGCCCGCGCACGCTTTGGCCGTGGCCGGGCGCCTCGGTCCGGAAAGCAACGAGACAGCCACGATCCTCGCCGCCTTCGCGGGCGGCCAGTTCGGCGCAACGTCGCTCCTCAACGACGACATCTGGGTGCTCCTCACGCTCCCCCGCGCAGGCATCCCCCGCGACGACGCACGGGTGCAGGCGGACGCCGGCTTCCTCTTGGCGCACCAGGGCGCAGACGGCGGCTGGAGCTGGGCCACAGACGGGCCATCGGAGACCGACGAGACCGGGATGGCGCTCGAAGCCTTGGCAGGTGTCGGCCGGCTCGGCGCCGACGTGGCGGAGCGCGCCCTCGCCTTCGTAGCACGGCAGACCTCGCCCGACGGCGGTGTCGCCCTCGTGAAGCCAGGTGCGGCGAATTGCGACAGCACCGCCTGGTCCATCCGCGCGAGTGCCGCGGCCGGCCGTCCCCCGCCCCCCCAGGCCTGGGCGTTCCTTGCGAGCCTCCGCAACGCGGACGGCACCTACCAGTTCACGCGCGGCGGCAACAGCAACGTCATCTGCACCATCGAGGCCGCCACCGTCCTCGGCATGGCGTTGCGGGAGGGGTGGGACCTTTCGGGGTACCCTGGCGGGAAAACGGCGGCCGGCGGGGGCCTGCCCGCCCTCGCAGCGCTCGCGGGCGCCACGGTCCGGCGCCGCTCCGGCAGGCGCATTGGCCCCAGCATGTCTGGAATTGTGCTGAAAACCTTAAGAGGCAAGACCCGCGTCGCCCACCTATGCCAGAGATGGTGGCACGGATGGGCAAGGGCAGGGTAGTCGTCTGGGCGGGGCTCGCCTTGCTGGTCTCCGTCGCCGCACTACTACTTGCGGCACCCGTTTCCGCGCATGACCTCACCCCCGGCTATCCTGGCGAAGCCTTGGGTGACAAGTGGGTTACAGCGCCAATCCCCCCCTGGCCGGGCTGCTGGGCGCAGTCGCCGACGTCGCCCTTGAACGCCATCCCCTTCATCGGACCGCCGGGCACCTGCATCGAGGACCAGCCCTGCCCAGGCATCGCCGACGTCGATATCCCCACTTACGGCGCTCCCAATCAGCACATTGGCCACATCTCGCAGGTAATGGGCGCCATGGGAGAAACGTTGGCGCAAGACTCAGTCGATCTGTGGCATTTCTGGGCCTCCGACCAGGGAGCGCCCGTCGAGAATCCGCACAACATCGAGATGGGCGCCCAGAGCATCATGATGGGCCCCGACGGTTTCTTCCGCGGCCGCTTCGCGAACACCATCAGCGAGAACACCGCCGCCGGCT
>JBHEMF010000185.1:0-3632 GCA_046352665.1 Thermoplasmatota archaeon | reverse complement strand
GTCGGACACCGACCCAGAGACGATCATTCGCGGCTGTCAGTGCGGTCGGCTCTCCCCCCAGTCGAGAAGTTCGAAGGACGGCGTTCCGAACAGGATCGATGGCGGACACGCTCTCCGAGTACCCATGGATCTACGCCGCGGCGGGCGCCGGCTTCCTCCTGCCGCCCGCCATCGCCCTCGCAATCGTCGCGGCCTCGGCCAACAAGCTCTGGCACGCCATCTACCGGGAGAAGGGCGAGGCGTGGCCGTGGCGCGGCGCCGAGCCCGAGACCGAGATCCCCGTTTCGCCCTAGCCAGCCCTGGCCCTTAAGTCCGCGGCGGCGGTGCCACGCCTGCCATGCTGAAGGTCGCCCCTTCGATCCTCTCCGCCGACTTCTCCCGCCTCCGGGACGAGGTGCAGGCCGTCGAGAAGGCGGGGGCCGACTGGATCCACTTCGACGTCATGGACGGGCGGTTCGTGCCCAACCTCACCATCGGAGCGCCCGTGCTGAAGTCCCTGCGGCCGCACTGCCGCATCCCCATCGACTGCCATCTGATGGTGGTCGAGCCCGAGCGGCTTGTGCCGGACTTCGCCGCCGCCGGCGCCGACAGCATCACCGTCCACGCCGAGGCCTGCCCGCACCTGCACCGCAACATCCAGCAGGTGAAGGCGCTCGGCAAGAAGGCAGGTGTGAGCCTCAACCCCCACACGCACGAATCGGTCCTGGAGCACGTCATCCGCGACCTCGACCTCGTCCTTGTCATGTCCGTGAACCCCGGCTTCGGAGGCCAGGCCTTCATCGAGTCGGTGGTACCCAAGATCCGCCGGGTGAAGGCGATGGCGAAGGAGGCGGGGCGCGAGACGCCGCTGGAGATCCAGGTGGACGGCGGCGTCAACGCCGAGACGGCCCGCATCGTCGAGAAGGCGGGTGCCACCTGCGCCGTGGCCGGCTCGTTCGTCTTCGGCGCCAAGGACTACGCCAAGGCGATCGCGGCCGTGCGAGGGACGCAGAAGCGGCTTGGTTGAGATGGTTGGCTTCGGCCTCCGAGCCACGGAAACCACGGAAGGCACGGAAAACGTCAGGGGACTGACAGATCATCGAAGTCGGGATCGACCAGTTTTTCGTTACGCCGGCCGGGCCACGGAAGCCCCGGAAACGTTGAGGGACTCGCGAGCGGACTCCCCAACGAAACGCTGCAGGCCAAGGGTCGGCTCACCGAAGTTGGCAAGGAGGGCAATTTGCAATCCAGTGCCTTTCAGGTAGTGGATGACCTGCGCGGCTTCGACTTCACCGACGGACTGCTGGCACTTGAGTTCGACGAGGATCCGTCCGAAGCAGACGAAATCCGCAGAGTAAGCCTTCCCGATGTGCCGGCCCTTGTAATGGATGGGAATCGGGACCTCGCGGGAGTTTGGGATGCCGCGATCCTGGAACTCCATCTCAAGGCAGCGCTGGTACACGGCTTCCCGGTATCCCTTCCCCATCGCCTTGTGGACTTCAATCATGGCCCCAATGATGGCGTGTGTCACCGGCGAATTGTTGGCATGGAGCATGCGGCCTGGACCCCGCCGGGCGCCGTGAAGCGGCTGGTCCAGGCGTTGGTCTTCGCCGGCCCCAGGCAACAGGTTCCGTGCGTTCCGTGCCTTCCGTGGCTGGGCTGCCGAAAGGCAACGACCGAACCCATCACCGTTTTCTCCCTGCACTCCAAAACCTGCGCTGACACCTGCCGAACGCCTTCGCGTGGGTTTTAAACCGTCCTGGGAGTGCGATGCCACGCCATGCCCACTGCGGGCCGGTGGGGGAACCCGCCGCCGCCGCGGGCACGTCCCAGAGGCAGTCGCCCATGCACCTTTCGAGCAAGAAAACGCCGGCCATCTCCTTCGTCGCCCTGCTCGTGGCGTCCGGCCTCGTCCCGCTCCTTGCCGTCATCCCTGCCGCCGACGCGCAGACGTCGCCCTGCCCCAACTCCTCCAATACGCTGAAAGTCACGCAGGTGCACTGGAACGACTTCGACCAGAATGGCCACTTGGACGCCGTGAGGGTGAAGACCTCCGCGAGCGTCGATCGCAGCACCGTCTATCCCAACGACTTCCTCCTCGCCTCGGCCGACAACGCGACGCGCCGCGCCACCGGCATCGACGACCCCACCGGGGACGGCGACACGTTCTGGCTCTTCTTCCCGGAGAGCATCGTCCTCGACGCCGGCTGGACGGCCTCCGCCTCGTCGCCCTCCTTCGCCTACTCGCCGCAGGACGGCGTGGTGCGCGTCCGCGCGACAGGCGCCCCCACGGTCTGCCCGACGGCCTCCGGCTTCACCAACACGGCAAGCGGCCGCACGGCCTTCGACGAGGCCGCACCGCAGCTCCTGGCCGCCTACCCCAGCGGCGGCAACGCCCAGAGTGTAGGCGCCACCCAGGTCGTCGCCGTCTTCTCCGAGGCCGTGAACCTGGCCGGCGCGTCGGCGACGTGGCCCAACGACTTCTGCTTCACAGACGCGGCCGGCAACACGCACCCCTTCCAGACCGTGACGGGCACCGGCCCGAGCAAGTCGTACACGCTGAAGTTCTTCACGACGGGCGTGAACGCCTACGCGCTCACCGCCGCCGACGTGAACCTCGCCCCGATGGCCGGCACGGACCCCATGCCCGCCGTGGGCGCCGGCCCGGCCAGCCTGGAGGCGACCGGCGACGGTGTGACAGGTTGCGCTGGCGCCGGGCAGGCCTTCACCGACCCCGCCGGCAACCCCGGCATTGCACCCAGCCTGCCTTTCCCCTGGACCATCCCCGAGAGCGTCCCCGTAGGCGGACCATACGTGACGCACGTGCACGCGAGTGTCGGCGACCCGCGCGTCGTGGTCGAGTTCAACGGGCCCGTGGGCAATTCGGCGGGAAGCGCCCTCACCGGCGGCTTCTCCGTCTCCTCCAGCAGCCCCGACTGGCTCGTGGGCAGCGTCTCGCACGTGACCTCCGGCCTGGGCGCCAACCGTGTGGTCCTGAACGCGGTGAGCATCCAGCCGGGCGGCCCCAGCGACCCCGTGTTCACGCAGTCGTCCATCAAGGGCATCGGCGGCTCGGCCCTCGCCCCCCAGGCCGCGTGGACGCTGTCGGACGACTCGTTCCTATCCGGTCCCCGCATCGTCCGCATGACGAGCTACGACGCCGACAGCAACGGCTGCGTCGAAGGGGCCCGCGTCACCTTCAACGAGCCCATCCCCAGCGTCTTCGGCCCCGACTGGTCGCTCTTCTGGACGTCCACCGGCCTCACCGACGGCCCCATCACGCCGGTCGCCGGGCCGGACGCCCGAACCATCGACCTCGAGTCCGTCCTGCCCAACCACAACGTCCCCGGCAACGCCAACTGCCATGGCACGGGCCCCACGGACCTGCCGCGCGTCTCGGCCGCCGACTCGCCGACGCTCACGGACGTCCTCGGCAACAACCTCGCATTCGCCGTGAACCCGCCGGCCACCGCCGCGATGCACCGCACCCCGGTCCGCGACGGCGCCGCACCCATCGTCGTGCTCGCCAAGACCCGCGACTGCGGCACGGGCAGCGCCACGACCTGCACGCCCAACGGCAAGCTCGACGGCTACGTCGTCACCTTCTCCGAGCCCATCGCGGACACGCAGCTTCACGCCGCCGACTGGGAGGT
>JBHEMF010000184.1:0-3634 GCA_046352665.1 Thermoplasmatota archaeon | reverse complement strand
CCAGCGTCTGGATGCCGCGCGCTTCCGGCCACAGGTTGCCCATCAGCGTCTTCTCGCCGTCCAGCAGCAGGTTGCGGCGGCGGAACTCGACTGGATCGTGTCCCGCCACGGTGTGCGCAGCGACGAACGGACCGGCATGGGCACGGTGCGCTGACCGGCACGTCCCGTCCGCGCGGCCATGCAAGGAGCCAGCCCCCGTGTCGTTTCAAGAGGTCCACCAGCGCCTATGTATAGAGTGAACCGGAGTCGCCACCGTGGCTAGCGGACCGCTTCTCGAGCTGCAAGGCCTCACCCGCCACTACGGCGACGTCCGCGGCGTCGGACCCCTCGACCTGCGGCTCGATCCCGGAATCCATGGCCTTCTGGGCCCCAACGGGTCCGGCAAGACGACGCTCATCAAGACGCTCATGGGATTCCTGCCGCCCTCGGCCGGGCAAGGCCGCATCCTCGGCCACGACATCCAGACCGATGCCATGCAGGTGCGCCGCCACGTCGGCTACATGGCGGAGAACGACGTCGTGGTGCCCGGCCTCAACGCCGCGCAGACCGTCCGCCTCGCCGCCGAACTCTGCGGCATGAGCCCCGCACGCGCCCACGAAGCCGCCGCGGAAGCCCTCCACGCCGTCGGCCTCGGCGACGAACGGCTGCACGCCCCCAACCGCCTCTCGACGGGCCAACGCCAACTCGCCAAGCTCGCCGCCGCCTTCGTCCACGCGCCCGCGCTCCTCATCCTCGACGAACCCACCAACGGCCTCGACGCCCGCTCCCGCCGCACCATGCTCGACCTTGTTGCCGAAGTCGCCCGCGAAAAAGGCATCTCCGTCATCCTCTCCACCCACATCCTCCCCGACGTGCAAGCCGTCTGCCAAGACGCCGTCGTCCTGCGTGAAGGCCGCCTCGTCGCCGTCGAACCCGTGCAGGCCCGCCTCGTCGAACGGCAAGCCAACCGCACCTGGTTCGACGTCCAGGTCCTCGGCGACGCCGAACCCATGCTCGCCGCGTGCCGCAAGAACCGACTCGAAGTGCGCCCGGGCCGGACGGGGCCCCAAGTCGCCGGCAAGGACGCCCAACAGATCCTGCAGATCGCCCACAAGGCCGGACTGGTGCTAAGCCGCGTCGTGCCCGCCACGGTCGGCGTCGAAGAGGCCGTGCTGGGACACCTCGAAGCCGGCGTGGAGGCACAGCCATGAGGACCGAGGTGGAGCACCGCCGCTTCCGCACCTGGGAAAGCGACGCCTCCGCGGCCGCCGCCCCGTGGAGGATCATCGCCAAGTACGGCTTCCTGCGAATGTCACGGACGTGGTACGTGCAGCTCCTCGCGGTCCTCACCGTCGTCGTCGCCGTCACGGCGCTGGCCAGCATGGCGCAGTCCATGTCGGATGGCGGGGCGCCCGGCTACCGCGAGGTCGTCGGCACATCCGTCACGCTCCTCATCCCCGGCATCGCTTTCCTGGTCCTCATCGGCATGCCCATCCTGGCCGAGGACGTGCGCTTCAACGCGCACCTCTTCTACTTCAGCCGGCCACTGCGCCCCGCGGACTACCTGCGCGGCAAGGCGACACAGGTCGCGGCCACGGTCGGCGGCGCCTCGCTCGTCCCCATGGCGGCGCTGCTTGTCACTGGCGCCATCCTCGGCAGCGCGGCCGGCGTCCCCGCCTCCATCCACGGTCGCCCCGTGACGGACGCCGAACGGGACTCGTACGGCCTCGAGCACATCGTCGGCCTCGGCGACTGGCTCTTCACCGCCGTGGTCATCCTGGCCGGCTCCTTCCTGATCCTCGCCTTCCTCACGGCGGCAACACTGCTTGCCTCCTCGTACACGAAACGCGGCTGGCATGCCGGGATGGCCGTCGTCGCGGCGGTCGGCGGCTGGAGCCTCCTCGGCGCCGTTGCCGACTTCGGGGCCAAGGGAGCCTACCGCGACCTCTTCGGTCCAGTCGGCTGGTTCAACCTCGTGCTCAACACTCCGCTGTCGCTGCACTTCCGGCCAAGCGGCGTCTCCGCCCCGGAAGGCGCCCAAGCCGCCGTCCCGTTGGCGTACGTCATCATGATCGCCGCGACGGCCGCCATCGTCAAGGCCACCTACGACCGCGTCCGCCGCGTGGAGGCGATGGCATGACCGCCACGGCCAAGGCGCTCGTCTTCCGCGACGTCACCTGCCGTTTCGGCGACGTCGTGGCGTTGAACCGCGTGACCCTCGAACTCGACGCCGGCGTAACAGCCCTCGTCGGCCCCAACGGCGCCGGGAAATCCAGTTTCATGAAGGCCGCCACCGGCCAGGTCCGCCCCGTGCTGGGCCGCATCGAGGCCTTCGGCCAACCCATCTGGGACAACCCCGCCGCGTTGGCCCGCCTCGGCTACGTTCCGGAACAGGACGCGTTCTACGAATCCATGACCGGCATCGATTTCGTCACGAGCCTCGCCATCTTGTCGGGACTCTCCCACGGCCAGGCCCGCGCCGCCGCGGAGGCCGAACTCACCGCCCTGGGATTGACGGAGGCGTGGGAACGACCCATCAAGACCTACTCCAAGGGCATGCGGCAGCGCGTCAAACTGGCGCAAGCGCTGGTGCACCAACCCGACCTCCTCTTCCTCGACGAGCCGCTGCTGGGCTGCGACCCCATCGCGCGCCGCCGCATCCAGGACCGCGTCCACGGCCTCGCCAGCGAAGGCTGCACGGTCCTCATGGCCAGCCACATCCTCCCGGAAGTTGAGCGCCTGACGCGTCGCATCGCCATCCTCTCGGCAGGACGCCTCGTCGCGCAAGGTGACGCCGGCCAGGTCCGCGACGCCCTCACCCAGATCCCCAGCCGTGTGCGCATCCAGACCGGAGCACCGCGCGCCGTTGCCGCCGACCTGTCCTCATGGGACGACGTGCAGGCCGTGCGCATCCAGAACGGCGCCGTCGAGCTCGAGACCTCGCGCCTGCGCGCAACGCTCGAACGCCTCCACACGCAACCTGGGAAGGCCTGGGCGCTGCGCGGCATCGAGACGATGGACGACGACCTCGACAGCCTCTTCGGCTACCTCGCGGAGGGGACTTGATGATCCTGCACCGCGAACTCATGCGCTTCAGCTTCGTCGCGCTGCGGCAGAACCGCAAGTTCCTCTACGCCCTGCTCGTGAGCCTCGTGCCGCTGCTGTTCGGCATCATCATGTTCGCGAACGACATCACACAGCAGAACAAGGGCGGCCACGTCTTCCAGACGCAGTTCACGCAGCCCGTCATCGGCCTCATCCTCGCCTTCACGGTGCCGTTCGTGGCGCTCCTGCTGGCCGGCGGCATGATCGCCGACGAGGTCGAGGACCGCACCCTCACGTACCTCCTGGTGCGCCCGATCCCCCGCCGCGTGCTCTACGCCTCCAAGGCCGCCCCCGTCATCGCCGCCGCTGCCGCGCTGGCTGGACTGCAGGTCCTCCTCTTCGGCATCATGCGCCTGCTCTCCGCGCTGGCCTTCGGCGCCACCGTCCACATCCCCTACGCGCTGCTCGCGGGGCCGGGTCCGACCGCGCTCGACGTCCGCCACTACGTGGCGCTCGGGCTGGCGCTGGCGGCCGGCGCCGCGGTCTACCTCGGGACCCAGCTGGCGCTGCGCTCCCCCGAGACCCGCATCGCCATCCGGCTCCTCCTGCG
>JBHEMF010000183.1:0-3638 GCA_046352665.1 Thermoplasmatota archaeon | reverse complement strand
GCCATGAAGACACCGACCCCGCACTTGGGGCACTGCTTGTTGGTGCGCACGAGCTTGTCGCCCTCGATGCGGTACAGGGAGTTGGCCTGGCCAGGCATCTCAGGCACCTGCCTTCTTGGCCGCGGGCTTGGTGGCCTCGCCCTCCTTCTTCTCGCCCTTCTTGGGCTTCTCGATGTAGAGCTGGTTGCGCTTCAGGAAGTGGGTGCGCTCCGTGGAGCGGGCGGCCTCGGCGCTCTTGTAGGCGCGGGCGACACCGCGGCTTGCGCCCCGGCCGTACTCGCTCTCCATCGATTCGACGATGACGTTCTCGGTCTTGGTGCCGATCTGGGAGGCGATGAGCTGGCGCACCTGCACGCGGCTCGGGGTCGTCTCGCCGTCGTGGCGGAGCGTGAACACGATCTCGCGCCGGTCGAGCAATGCGTTCTCCTTGTTCTGTTGGATCTGGATATCCATGGTTTCACCGTTCGGCAACCGCAGTGCGGGTGCGTCAACTCCCCTTGCGGGGCAGTCTGGGCGACCCCTGCAGTGATTTAAGGGTTGGGAGGGCGCCGTTACGGTCCGCCACGAATAGCTCGCGGGTTCGGTCGATGAAGTGGACGACGTCGTCGGACTGCAGGAACCACTTGGAAGCAGTTGTTTCGAACATGCTGACTGGGGTTGCCAACGTACCGAGGAAGCGGCAAGAAAAACGGGAGGAAGGGGGATGAGTTTGCGCGGGGTCTTGCGGTGGCGTTTGGGTTTCTTGTCACCTCGTCAGGTTGTCATCGGGCTAGCCGTGGTGGTGCCCAGCGTGCGCCGGGGCGGCGGCAGGGGCGTCGTCGTACGGGCCAGGGCCGGCAGGGAGGGGCGATTCGCTCGGCTTGTTCTGCACGGTGTCGTCGTAATAGACCGGGTTGGCGGCGGCGCCCCAGTCGTCGTCGTACACGGCCCAGTTCGCCTTCTCGTCCATGTTGGCGGCGCGCACACCGTAGTCGAAGCCGGTGGCGTGGTTGCCTGCGACCGTGTAGGCGCCGTCGCGGGCGTCGAGCAGGTGGACGGCCGTGGGCGTCTCGTCGCCGCTCCACCATTCGAAGGCCTGGAGGATTGGGTCGGCGGCGTGCAGCGGGTCGCTCGACGGCGCCTTCTGGAACGTCATGGTGTTGCCCGTGACCTTCACGTCGCCTTCCTTGGACTGCCAGATCCAGATGGCGGTGTTGGGCTCGTAGCGCTGCCCGAAGGACTTCGCGCCGAGGAGGCCGGGGTGGCGCTCCGTGAGGCTCACCGTGTTGTCGGCGATCGTGAACCAGGCGGGGTCGCGCTTCGTGTGCAGCTCGTCGTCGGCGTTCAGGATGTCAACCCAGATGCCGGCGCCGTCGAGGGTGTTGCCCGTGATGTCCACGAGCGTGTGGTGCTGGTGCGGCTTCTCCAGGTCCGTGTTGGACTCCGACGGCGCCGTGCGGTCGTCGCCGGCGTGCTGTTCGTCCGAGTACCTAAGGCCGTAGCCTTGTGGATCCACGATCTGGTTGTGCTGGAAACTCACGGATTCCCAGCGCGCCGTGTGGTCCTCCGGGTGCGGCGCTTTGCCGTCGCCGTGGTAATGGCTGTGGCTCGCGAGGAACCCGGTCGAGTGGTGGTGGCCGTGCAGTTTCAGGTCCGTGGAGCCGTAGATCGTGTTGTGGTGGAACAGCGCCTCGTTCCAGCCGTCGATGTTGAGCACACGCGTGTCCTGGGCGAACGGCAGCAGGTTCTCGGGGTCCTGGAAGACGCCGAAGGGGAGCGCCGCATCCTGGCGGGGGCCGACGACGTTGTCGCGGAACTCGCCGTCGTAGTGCCGGATCTGGCCGACGTAGTTGATCTGGTTGAGCTCGATGAGGCCGCCCGTGTCGATGCCGGTGCGTTGCACGTTCTCGTTCACCCGGAGGTCGCGCACGAAGTTGTGGTGCACCCACACGCACTGCCCGTCCCAGTTCAGGATGAGTTGGCCATCGACCCAGTTTCCCACGACTTCGAAGCAGGCGTCGGTGTCGGCGATGTAGAGGTCGCCGGTGACGTCGAGGCCCGTGATGCGGTAGGGGTCCGCGAGGGTGCCCGTGCCGGACGAGACGCCGTTGGCCGGGTTGAACTCGCTGTCCTTCGAGATCGTGATGCGCGAGACCTGCTTGAGGTGCCGCGCCTGGTCCGCCGTGGGGACGCTGCCGGCGGCGGGCGGGAAACGCGGCCGGTCCATGCCGAGTTGCGCGTGCGGGTCGTCGCCGGCGATACCGCCATGCATCGCAGCCATGTCGGCGCCAGCCTGGTCGCCCAGGATGGTGGCGATGGGAAGTCGGAGTGCTGCGATGCTTGCGGCGCCGGCGGCGGCCAGTGCCGTCGTCAGGAGGATTGCCAGGAGTGCGGTCGTCTTCATGGTCTGACTTCCTGCCCGCCACATACCGCTTCTCGAAGTTACTTAACCTCATTGGTGAGCCCCTCCGAAACGGGTACACCAATGGGGTTCTCTCCTGTTGGTAAGACCCCGCGACCCCACCACCGCCTAAAAACGTGTCCACCCAGGAGGCCGCTCCTGACTGGCACCGGCGCATCGTGCCCGACGCGCCCTTGGCACCCGGTCTGCCCACCCCCAACGAGGGGTGGGAGGATCGGGCGCACCGAGGTCGCACATGCCTGCCAACCAACCCCAACATTGCCGCCCCGCGCAAAGGAACTGAACCCCACGAATCCGACGAGACCCCCACCCCCTCTCGTCGCGTGGAGGGCCTTGGGGGGGAGTCTGTTACTCCTCTCTCCTCTCTCTCGATCTCAGTTCAACAAATGAACGAGAACACGAGTGCAAAACCTGCTTCCCCGACAGAGGAAAAGCTGGTTCCAGCAGCAATCATGGGGGGCGTTGAACTTGGGAGCCTCCACGTGGGCGCGAAGGTCCATCCGCGCATGTACGCGGACATGGAACACGTCGCTGCCCTGCAACGCATCGGGCTCAGTGACGTGATCAGGCAGGGCATCGCGTTGTTCCTGCAAGCCAACGGCGTCGACCAGGGTCTCCGCGTCGATGCAGAGGCCCTCACGGCTGCGCAGCAGCGCTTGCAGGCGTACGAGGACCGCGCTGCCGCCCTTGTGCCCAAGATGCCCGCTAAGGCCGCCCTGAGGCTCCTGCGGGAACAGGCTGGTTCGCAGTACCGCAACGAGCTCCTCACCGAGGTTGCGCGCACGCACCCGGAGGAGGTCGCGGCGGCGGTGCGCATGTGGCGGAACCCGTCCACGCGGCACATCCTCATGGGTGCCAGCCTCGCGGAACCAAACACGCCCCTTGCGAGGCGCAGCGAGGTTGGGCCCCCCGTCCTTCGCCCCTTGCGGGCCCTCATGGGGTCCTACGCGGCGCTTCGGGAAGCCCTCGTGGCCGAGACGGGGGTGGCCGCGTAATGCTTGCAGCCTGCGCTGTTTGCCCGAGCCTCGCCGTCTACACCCTCACCCCGGACGGCCTCCTCCCCTCGCACATACCGCGATCGGAGGTCGCGCGGCGGGAGGGGCTTCGCGCGCTGGGTGAGCGGGCCGAGGAGGGGGCGGAGCTGGTAGCCGGCCCAGGTGAGCGCGCCGGCGCCGGGGGAGGCGAGCTCGAGGTCGAGGTAACTCTGCGGGAGACCGCGCCGCAGGGCGGGGAGGCG
>JBHEMF010000182.1:0-3638 GCA_046352665.1 Thermoplasmatota archaeon | reverse complement strand
GCCTCGTCCGCGTCACGCACAATCCGTTCACGAAGGCCGAGACGTGGCTCGCGGTGAACCCGAGTGACCCGCAGAACGTCGTCGTGGCCGCGAAGGACATGGACCCGGCGTTCAGCAACGCCTGCGTCTGGACGCGCCTTGCCGTCACGAAGGACGGGGGTACCACGTGGACCGAGCTCACGATCGGCGGCCCGTACGCCGACCGGGCGCCTGGCTCGCCCTTCTTCGGCTACGCATGCAACACCGACCCGATGTTCGCGTTCTCCAAGGACGGCACGCTGCACTACCTCCTGGAAGCCTACGGTGCGGGCGCCTCGCCCAACACCCTCGTTGCCGCGGGGGTCACGATGTTCCTCGTCACAAGCCACGACGGCGGACTCACGTGGCCCGAGGCGCAGCCGATCCTGCGCGGCGACGGCTATGCCATCTCGCCCGACCACCCGTGGCTCGTGGTGAACCCGAAGACGGACACCGTCCACGTCGCCTTCCTCGACTACATCGGCGGCAACCGCTGCTACGTCGTGAACGTTCGCCCCGGCCAGGTGGAGACCGTGCCGATCCTCGTCCCAGGCGGCGCGGGTTGCCTGCAGGCCGCGGTCCTCTCCGACGGCACACTCGTGGTAAGCGGCGACGGAGCCGTCGCAGGCGGCGGGCAGTGGTTCGCGGCCAGCAGCGACGACGGCCACACCTTCTCGGCGCCCGTCTCCGGGTTCGCGCTCCCCCCCTTCGCGTACCTCACCGCCGACCCGCGGCCTGGCAACCTGACGCTCTACGGCGTCGCAGCCGACGGCAAGGAGGTCGTCCTGCACGCAAGCGGCGACGCCGGCCGCACGTGGCGCCCTCCGGTGACGCTCCACAAGTCCGACGGCGACGTGTCGCTGCCGAAACTCGCCGTGGCCGCCGACGGCAGCCTGCACGTCTTCTTCCTCGACGCCGGCTACGACCCGGGCCACCTCGACGCAAGCCACGCCTGGAGCACGGACGGCGGTGCCACCTGGTCTGTCGAGCGCCTCACCACGAAGTCATGGGACCCGCAGATGTCGCACCACCAGAACGGCGACGCCGGCTGGGTCGGCGACTACCTCGGCGCCGACGCAGGCCCCGACGCCGTGTGGGCGGCGTTCCCCGACGGCAGCCTCGGCGAGGCGCCCTCGCTTGCGGTGGCGAAGGTCGTGTACGGCTGAAGCGTACCGCAGTCCGCGACCTTCCCGTGAAAATGGGGAAGAGGGCCATTGAACATAGACAATCAATGGGGCAAGAGTAATGAGCACGAGGTCAATGCACAGGGCTCATGAGCGCCCCGGCCCCCCTGGGCCCGAAGCCGCCCCGCGACACGGAGGCCATCCTGGCCGAGATTGCCCATCCGGCCAACAGGGCCCTTGTGGCCCGCTACTTGGCCGAGAAGCGGGCGAACGGCCTGAAGCCGGGGACCTTGGCCAACGACGCCAACGTCCTTCGCAGGCTAAGCCAGCACCTTGGGGAACGGCGGCTGGAGGACGTAGGCAAGGCCGACGTCCTGGCCTTCCTGGGGTGCCTCCGCTCCGAACGCAAGCACCGGAACAGGCGAAAGGACGGAGGCTACACGGAGACGGTGAGGGAGCTGCAGCTTGGGGCCTCGACCATGGTGGAGCGGAAAATCAAGCTCCGCCACTTCTTCAGGTGGCTGCGCGGGACCGAGGATTATCCGCCCGAAGTGTCGTGGCTCAAGGTCGCGCGGCCCGAGAAGGGTTCCATCCCCACGGACCAACTCATCACCGCGGACGACCTCCGCCGCATGTTCCAGGCGTGCCCTGACCCACGCGAGAAGGCGATGCTGGCCGTCCTCTACGAGTCCGGCCTGCGGGCAGGCGAGTTCTGCGCCCTAAACGTTGGCAGCGCCCAGTTCGATGAATACGGCGCCGTGCTCACCCTGCCCAAGAAGGCCCCCGGCCTCAAGACCGGCGCCCGCAGGGTGAGGCTCTACGCCACGGAGAGCGTCCCCTACTTGCAAGCCTGGTACGAACTGCATCCGCGCAAGGATGACCCAGCCGCGCCCCTCTTCTTCAGCATGAGCCGCCGGGCACCGGGCGCCCGCATGAACGCGAACGCGCTGTTCCAACTTTGCCGGCGCGCAAGCCAAGCGGCAAACGTTAAGAAGCACGTCCACCCCCATCTCTTTCGCCACTCAGCTGCAACGGAGCGCGCGCGTCTCGGATGGAGAGAGGCGGAGATGCGCGCCTTTTTCGGCTGGACTAAATCCAGCGGGATGCCCGCCGTGTACGTTCACCTGGCGGGGCAAGACTACGAAGACATCGACATGGAGCGCCGCGGCCTGAAGGTCAAGGGCGAGCGGTCGCGCCCGGCGCTCTCGCCGCGCACATGCAAGGTGTGCAAGGCGCCGAACCTTCCAACGAACGCCTTCTGCGGCTCCTGCCGGAATCCCGTCAGCCCGGAGGCCGAGCAGCAAGTCGAGTCGAGGAGGCAGGCAGACCTTCAAGAGGTCGTGGCGCGCATGCTGCTTGCGGAATCTAGCCCGCTTCTGGACGCGCTGGCGCAACGGCTGGTCGGCCAAAAGGCGTAGCGTCGGAAGCGGCATCCAAACGGCTTTGAGGAGCCTGCCTTTTCGCGTGCTGATGCCTGGAGGGCCTTGTTTTTCTCAACCTTCAAAGGTGTTGAAACTGCAAAGAGCGGTGCCGGGGGTGCCGTAGTGGGTCCCGCAGTCGAGGCTTATGTCGAGCTGGTTTGCAAGCAGCGGAATCACACCCACGGTGATGCCGGCCTGCTCGACTGCATGTTAGGCGAGCTGGCCCGCCAACGAGCCGGCGGGAGTGCCTAATGCTGACCCTAAATGTTGGCTTGCCCAGCGTCGCCCATTACCTTGAAGCGGCCCGCACTCGCCGCGACCGCCTTGTGATTGTGCGCGGAACGGGGGGCAACGTGGGAAAGGCCAGTTGGATTGCCCTTGTCCTCAAAACGGAGCTGGGCTACAGAAGGTCGAGCTTGAGTCTTTCGCGAGTTCGGCGCGGGGCCGCCGACCTGGCCGAAATCACCGTGGAACTTGAGATTGCGAACTGCCTGGAGGGCACGATGGACTATGGAGCAGTCGCGGATTCAACTTGACGCAGCGGAGCCGAAGCGGGGCAAGACATGGGATGCGTTGGTGGAGGCCGAGCGACGTGCAGCCAGGGGCTGCCCTACACTCTACTGCGTTCCGACCGTGCATCGGCGCCCCGATGTTCTGGAACCTACCGCCGCCTCGGACCTCGAAGACAAACTGCGTGCGTCCCGCTCTAGCCTGATTCCAGTGCAACTTCATGGCGTACCGACATGCCCGGCGCTGCAAGCCTTAGCGCTCGCGTTGGGCCTGGACCTGAACGGCGAGCCATTTCACCGCCTTGAAGCACTCCACCGCCAAACCTGCGAATCCAGAAAGGTCAAGCCTCTGTCGAGTCGCTGGCTTCGAGGCCCCATCCAGCTCGGGGACTACGACGTCCTCGTGCAAGAAGGATATTGCCCGATTCACGTCGCCGAGCAGCGTCTCGCGGAAGCGGAGCTCGCCGTGAAGCGAATCGACGAGGAATTGAGCGGCGCTGAGCACACCCTCTCGGAGATGCGGCGGCACTCGCTCGCTCTCAGCGAGGAGCTGCACTCCGCCGAGC
>JBHEMF010000181.1:0-3651 GCA_046352665.1 Thermoplasmatota archaeon | reverse complement strand
CCTTGCGGAGGGCCTTGGCGAGGCCGGCGAGGGCCGCCATGCCCGGGTCGCGAACGTGCGAGAGGCCGTGAGCGCCGTCCTGCCTCGTCACGGCGCACACGAACGCGCCTTTGCCCAGTCCCGCCCGGAACGCCTTGGCGGCGTCGAAGACCGGACCCACGCGCTCCAGGGCGTCGGCGCCAGGCCGCAGCGCGAGCGCCAGGATGCCCACCACGGCGTCGCCCTCCTTCGGCGTATGCGTCGGCGTGAAGCCCGCGGCCTGCAGTGCGGAGAGGAAATTGTTGTCGGCGTCGCCCAGGACCAGCACCATGCCTCGCGTGAGCGGATTGGCTTGGTCGGGCAGGGCTTGTGGGCGCAGCGTCGGGGCACGGCGCACGATGTGGGAGGTCCGCGCTGGCGTCGAGAACTGGGGAGCCGGCGCCGCTACGGTGTTCGGCGACGGGGCCTGCAGCGAGGACGGAACCGCGGCGGGACCGCCCAATTGCGCCGTGACGAAGCCCGCCACCTTGCGCAGCGTCGGGTAGTCCTTCAGCATCATCCCTTCCAGGGGCGGGATGCCGAACGTCGTGCGCACTTCGCCGATGAGCTCCGCCTGCTTCACGGTGTCGATGCCGAGGTCGGCCTCCATGTCGAGGTCGGGCTCCAGCATCTCGGCGGGGTAACCGGTCTTGGCTGCGACGAGATGGATGACCCGTTGCAGCACGGCGGCTGGATCCGTGCCTGACGCCCCCAACGGATCCCCAGATTTCGCAGATTCCGCAGATGGGTTGACGGTAGTCTGCGGGATGGCGGTCTGCGGAATCTGCGGAATCTGCGGATGGGCCGGCGTGGGCGGGATGGCGGTCTGCGTAATCTGCGGGATCTGCGGATGGGAAGTCGTTTGCGTAACCTGCCGCGGATGGGTCGTCGGCCCAAGCCGGGACTGCACGTATCCCGCCACTTTCGCCAAGGTCGGGTAGTCCTTGATCTGGATGCCCTCCTCCAGGGGGAGGCCGTAGGCGTCGCGGATGGCGCCGAACAATTCGGCCTGCTTCACGGTGTCGATGCCGAGGTCGGCCTCCATGTCGAGGTTCGGGTCGAGGAGCTCCTTCGGGTAGCCCGTCTTCGCGGCGACGAGGTCCACGAGGCGGGCCAGGACGTCGGCGCCGGGGGCGTCGAGCGAGTGCGACGGCGGCAGCGGCAGCCCCTGCGACGAGACGGCCTCCGCCGGCGGGCTGTGGTGCTCCACGGCGCGGGCGAGGCTGGTCGTGGACGGCGGCGGCGCGTGCGGCAGCGGTGTGGGCACTGCAGCCGGCTCCGCCCCGCCCAACCGGCTCGTCACGTAGCCTGCGACCTTGCGCAGGCTGGGGTAGTCCTTGATCTGGATGCCAGCCTCCATGGGGAGACCGTACGCGTCGCGGATGGCGCCGAACAATTCGGCCTGCTTCACAGTGTCGATGCCGAGGTCGGCCTCCATGTCGAGGTTCGGGTCGAGGAGCTCCTTCGGGTAGCCGGTCTTCTGCGCGACCAAGTCAATGAGCTTCGTGAGGACTTGGTCTTCGCTTGCCCCCGCCTTCGCGGCTGGAACCACCGATTCCACCGATTTCGCCGAAACGACCGGGGTCGGTGCAATCGGTGCAATCGGTGGTTTCTCCAGGCTTGGCGGCGAGGGAACTACGTTTGCGGCCATCTTCGGTTTCTTCGCCGGCGGGCCCTGGTCCACGATGCGGAGGGTGCGGTTCACGAGCTCCGTCCTGGCGCCCGGCAATCCCGAGGCCTCCGCAAGCCATGCCGAGTACCGCTTCGGGTCCGCGACCTGCTCGCCCTCCTTGGCGGCAAGCTCGAAGAGCGCCATCGCGATCTGCGAGCCGAAGCCGGCGGCGAGGCGCACGGCGTACCGGACGTCGTACGCGCCGCCCTTGGAGAGGTTGAGGTCGCCGAGCTCGGGGTCGGGCTCGCGCAGGTTGGCGATGGGGGGCACGATACCGCGCTGCAGGCACTTCAAGGCGATGGCGTCCTCGATGGAGGCGCCTTGCGGATGGCCCGTGAAGCCTTTCGTGTTCGCCACGACGACCTGGTTGGCGTGCGCACCGAAGGCCGCGCGCAAGGCGTGGATCTCAGCCGCAGCCGAGCCGCCGCGGGCCGGCGTGTACGTCTCGTGGCTCATGAAGAGGGTCCGTGGTGCGATCTCGGCTGCGCGCACCCCGTAACGGCGCTCGGCCACCTCCATCATCGCCACCATCTCGGCTGCGACGTGGTCCACGTCCAGCCGGGAGCCGTGGTAGGCGGAGTTCGCCACACGGGTGGCAAGGATGCGGGCGATGGGCTTCATGCCGCGCTTCTCCGTCTCGGGGACGGCCTCCACGACCATTCCGACGGCGCCCATGCCGACGATCATGCCGTGGCGGCGCCGGTCGAACGGGAGGGCCGCCTCCTCGACGTTGGCCTTCGTGGTGGCAGCACCCGCGGCGAGGAAGCCCGCGCCGAACCACTCGAACAGGTTGTCGTTCGTGATGTCGTCGGCGCCGACCACGACGACACGGCGGGCGCGGCCGGTGCGGATCCAGTCCTCGGCGATGGCGACGGCCTGTGTCGTGCTGGCGCAGGCGGCGTTCACCTGGGTGTTTGGGCCGCGGGCGCCGATGAACTGCGCCAGCTGGCTGTGCCCCATGGAGAGCACGCGGAAGAGGAACTTGCGGTTGAACTCGTAGCGCGCGGTACCCGACTGCGGCAGCTCCTCCTCGAGCCGCTCGAACTCGCGGTCGAACGTGTCCTGCAGCCGGCCGCGGACCTCGGGATCGACGACGGAGCCGATGAGGTCGTTGTACAGCGCCTGCAGCTCGTCGCGGGTGCGGCCGGCGTACTTGTCGGCGAGGTACCGGCTCACGTCGCGGACGAGGTTGTCGTAGCCCGGGAACGCGCTTGCGAAGATGACGCCGGTCTCGTCGCGCAGCCCCTCGGGGAGCTTCCATTCCTTCGGCAGGTAGCCGCCCTGGCTCGTCTGCAGGTAGGTGCGCAGGAGCGGGATGCCGGCGTTGCGCAGCGCCTCGATGCCGGCCGCGATGGCGTACTGGAACGTGCGGTCGAGGGCCTCCTCCAGGGTGGACGAGGCCGCTTCCGCGAGCGCGCGCCGGGCGAGCTGGATGACCTGCGCCACGTCGGAGACGACCTGGAACTGCGCCGAGCCGTCGCGGGTCTTGGCCAGGCGCACGATGTTCTTGTCCACCATCGCGTGCCGGCTCTCGGCGGGGACTGCGTCGATGAGGTTCTCGCCGCGCAGGACGCGGTCCCAGTTCTCGTCGTCGAAGAGGGGATGGCCGCGGCCGGGCAGTCCCACGGAGATGCCGGACACGCCGATGTCGTCCGTGGAGAAGCCCCAGGCGGCAACCCGGCGCTGCACTTCGGCCTCGACATCTTCGGGACGAGCCGCCGAAACCGCCGAAACCGCCGAACGACGTGGACCTGCGACGTCCTCCGAATGGTTCCTGCAGTTGTGCCGCCGGCTCCTCGACCGAACCGTCGGGGCGCGTGTGGGCGGCTTGGGGGAAACAGGAAGACTGGAAAGGAGGAAGACGTCGCGTCCGGATCCCTGGGTTCCAGTCTTCCTCGTTTCCCAAGTCGCCCGTACCCCGACTCGCCGAATCATTTGGCGCGGCGCCATTTTCGCAACGC
>JBHEMF010000180.1:3262-3687 GCA_046352665.1 Thermoplasmatota archaeon | reverse complement strand
GATCCGAGTCATGCCGCCGGACGGCGCGACCTCGTCGAGCCGCTGGCGCTGGCCGCCGCGGTGGCCGGCGCGGACGGCATCGTCGTCGAGGTCCACCCCGACCCGGACGTCGCCCTGTGCGACGGGCCGCAGACTCTGCGCCTCGACGACTTCGGGCGCTTCGCGACGCGCGTCGAGCAGGCGGCGGCCGTCGCGGCCGACGTCGTGCGCGGCGATGAGGATGGCGCCGAGGAGCCCCGTCGCGCGGGCAGGGAGCCGCAGCCCCTCGAGGAGGCGTGCGGGTGCGACGTGGGAGAGCACTGCCAGGTTGGTGCCGACGATGGCCGAGAGGCGCAGGCCGGCCACGGCGCCAGTCCAGGCGGCTCGGTCGATCGCGATGCCGCGCCACGACCACGCGCCTTCGGGGACGATCCAGGCGAAGAGCG
>JBHEMF010000180.1:0-3252 GCA_046352665.1 Thermoplasmatota archaeon | reverse complement strand
GCGCAGCAGGACCAGGGCGCCGGCCGTTACGGCAAGGAGGGCCCACCATGGCGCCCAAAGGAGCGCCGCCGTGGCGCAGGCAAGTGCCACGACCAAGGCCACCGCGGCGCCGCGGTTCATTCCCCCTCCATCTCGATGACGCTGTGGGCGAGCCCCTGCAGTTGCGGGTCGTGCGTCGCGGCGAGGATGCATGCGCCGGCCGCGACGCGCGACGTCACTGCCTGCCAGAACGCCAGCATGGCCTGCGGGTCGAGGTGCGCCTCAGGCTCGTCGAGGAGATGGACGGCGGACGGACGGCCCAGCGTCTTCGCCAACGCGACGCGCTGGGCCTCGCCTCCGGACAGCGTCAGTGGGTGGCGCGCCATGAGCGGTTCCGGCACCAAACCGAGGGTATCCGTGCCGGCAAGCTCGGCGCGGACGGACGGGCGCGTGAAGAGTTCGCGGGCGCGGGGCAGGAGCAATCGCGCGTTCTGGCCTGGACTGGACGCGGCCCCCGACACGCGGGGCCCTCCGCCCAGCAGTCCGGCTGCGCGCAGAAGGAACGTGCTCTTCCCGGCGCCGTTAGGGCCGCGCAGGACATGGAACCCGGGCCCGATGGCAATCGCGGGAAGGCGGACATGCGCATCGCCGCGCCGCACGGTCGCCGCCGGCGCTTCCAGCACCACGGGTCCGGGGACGGTTGGCAACGGCGCCAGAGCAACGTCTGGTGTGGTGGCCATCGTGACGCGACGCGTGGCAAGCGGAGCCAACGTGCCCGTGTGATCGACGGCGAGCACGGCGCCGAGGGCCGCGGCGTCGCGGACGAGGTCCACGAGGTCTCCCTTGGCTGCGGCGTCGAGCCCTTCGGCGGGCTCGTCGAGAAGCAGGATGGCCGGGGCGCCGGACCGTGCCGCGGCGAGGGCGACCTTGCGTGACTCGCCGGAGGAGAGTGTCGCGACGTCGCGCTCCGCGAAACGCCGCAGGCTTTCGGGCGCCGTGCTGCGGCGAAGGCGGAACTCGCCGGCGACGGTGAGACCGACGAGCGTGTCGCGCGGGTCTTGCAGGACGAGTTGAGTTTGGCTGGATGCCACGATGGCGCCGGCGGACGGCAGAGGTGTGGCCTGCGTGGCGACGTGTGGCGGCAGGCCGGCGATGGCGCGGAGCAGCGTCGTCTTGCCGCAGCCGTTCGGGCCGTCGAGCAGGACGACGTCGCCCCGTTCGAGGCCGAGGCTGAATGGTTCCCCCGCCGCTGTCGGGAAACGTTCGACGCGCAGCAGCCGCCCGGCCGGGTCGCGCATCGATAGCGGGCAACCCTTATGCCGGTTCAACGTTTCCTGAAGTTTGTAAAACCAGGTTGAAATGCGCTCAATCCGGATGCTCGCCGCAGTCGCCTTCCTCGCCGCCGCTGCCGCAGCCCTCGGCTGGGCCTGGCTCCACGCGGAACCGCCTGCGACGACGACCGGCGATTTCGGTGTCACGGTGCGCGATGCGGATGGACATGCAATCTTCAACGGCACCGTGCACGCCACGAACGCCACGGCGCTCTCCGTCCTGCAGGAGGCGGCTCGACGGGCCGGCTTCGAGGTGCAGGTGCGTTCGTTCGGGGCGTACGGCGGCCGCGCCTGCGACGGCCAGTACGTCGAATCGGTGGCCGGCCGCGGCGCCGAAGGGGCCTCCGGGTGGGTCGTGCGCGTCTGGCGGAAGGCGGCGGGCGAGTGGTCGTCGCCCGTGCAGAGTGCAGCCTGCGAGGCCTTGGCCGACGGCGACGCCGTGGAGTGGCGCTGGACCGCCGCAGCTGCCGTCTGACGCTTGCCCTTATAGGGGTGGGGCCCCTGCGAGCGGCAATGACCGAGAACGACTACCTCTCCCTCCTGAAGCAGGCGCGGGCGAGCCTGCCGCAGAACGTCGGCAACAAGGAGCGCTGGCAGCTCCCCAAGCCCGACATCATCGCGGAGGGGCGCATGACGATCCTGCGCAACTTCGGCGAGATGCTGAAGTCCACGCGGCGCGACACCGAGCACATGGCGAAGTTCCTCCTCTCCCAGATCGGTACGGCCGGCCACGTGGACGGCGAGCGCCTCGTCTTCACGGGCAAGGTCGGGAACGCCAAGATCCAGGGTGTCCTCGACGACTACGTGGAGACCTACGTGCGCTGCTTCGAGTGCGGCGCCCCCGACACGCACATGGAGAAGGAGGGCCGCGTGCAGATCCTGCGCTGCGAGGCGTGCGGCGCCCGCACCCCCATCAAGGCCCGCAAGGCGCGCCGCCCCGAGGCCGCCGTGAAGGAGAACGGCGTGTACGAGGTCCGGCTCACCCAGCCCGGCCAGCGCGGCGAGGCGAAGGGCTCCTACGAGGGCTACATCTTCGTCGTCCCCGGCGGGCAGGTCGGCCACGTCGTCTGGGCCAAGGTCAACAAGCTTGCCGGCAAGATGGCGTTCGCCGAGATGAGCCAGAAGCCAGCGGACGCGTAGACTCGAGGCTCGCCGCATCGGAACCACGAATTTCACGAAGTGCACGCAAGCGACGTCGGTTTCGTGGAATTCGTGCAATTCGTGGTTTCAACAACGCCGTTGCGAATTCACCAGTGCCGCGTGAAGCGGAGCCGGTACAGGCCGCGCAGGTTCTTCAGGCCGTCCCGCCAACTGGAGAGTTGCGGCTTGCCGATGCGCGGGCTGAGGCTCGCGGGCAGTTCCGCGACGTTCATGCCCGGGCGTTTCCAGAACTCGATCTTCAATTCCTGGCTGAACGCCATGCCGTCGGACAGGCGCTCGTAATCGACCTTGCGCAGGGCGGTGCTGCGGATCACCCACATGCCGCTCTGCGAGTCGCGCAGCCGGATGAGGAAAAGCGCCTGCGCCGTCGTGGAGAGGACCATGTTGCCGAACTTGTGCTTGAAGGACATCGCACCCCGGCGCAGGTTGCCGTAGCGGTCGCAATTCACGAAGTCGAGGCCCTCGGCAAGCAGGCGGTCCACGAACTCGTGAGCGCGGTCGAGGGGATAGGTGCCGTCGGCGTCGGCGGTGACGACGACGTCGCCTTGCGCATGCCCGAAGCCGACCTTGTAGGCGCGTCCGTAGCCGCGGCGCCGCTCCACCACGACGCGGGCGCGCTCGTCGGCGCGACGAGGCACTTCGCCGACGGCTCCTCGCACCTCATCCCGATCACCCGCGAGCCGCCGCCGGCCGCCACCGTGTCGGTATCGCCGGTGATCAGCCGCACGCGCTCAAACGGCACGCCAAGCCATTCGGTGACAAGCTGCGCGAAGCTTGTCTC
>JBHEMF010000179.1:0-3689 GCA_046352665.1 Thermoplasmatota archaeon | reverse complement strand
GAGACGGTCCGGCCGCTTCGCTCCCATGCGTCGCCGATCCGGTCGTGGTCGCCCAGGCCGGCGGCATCGGGCGCGATCCCGAGCGCATCCGTCGTGACGGCGGCCAGGGTGGCGGGCTCGACCTCGTCGTCGTAGGCGGGGAAGGCCTCGAGGCCATCCCAGAGCTGGTCCAGGGGGGCCGGTGGCACCTGGTGGCCCGCGAGGGCGGCGGCCACCAGGAGGAAAGCGACGAATGCGCGCATGCCCCAGGCGACGGTTGCCCGTTCATCACGGTTGTGGTGGGTCCCTCCATTGCACGGTGAAACCGACGCTTGCCGGGGTGCCCGTCGCCACCGGAGCGGGCTTGGGCAGCCGCCCTTCGCGCACGGCGGCGAGGCGGAACACCGTCGGCCGCAGGTCGCGCAGGATGACCTCCATGCCGTTCACGTGGCCGTCGCCGAGGATCGCCACACCGTGCCGGGCGCCCGCCATCTGCGCCCGGATGCGGGCCGCCATCTTCGCGTCCCGTTCCGCGATGAGGATGCGGTGCAGCGTCGGGAACTTCCGGCCCAGCTCGTCGAGCATCGCCCGCGGGTCCTCCTGGTAGCGCCGGATCTCGCCCTCGATCTCCGCCTTGGCGCGGCGGCGGTTGGCCGGCCAAAGGGCCTTGAAGCCCGAGCCAACAAGCATGCCGACGACCCGGGCGCGCTCCCGCCACGTCACCTCACGCATGGCACGGGCCACCGTCTGCTCGGCGGGGTCGTCGATGAGCGCCAGCCGCGCCCCGACGTCGCGGGCGCCTTCGACTGCGGCGAGCATCTCGGAGCCCACGTCGGCGCCGTACATGCCGGCGACGCCTTCCTGGAAACCCGCGAGCTTGCGGTGCACGAAACCGCCGGAAGGGGGTGGCACGTTGCCACGCGAACGCTCGACGAGGGCGTGCAGCCGGCCGGGGTCGAGCTCCACGAAGACGACGTCCGGGCGAAGCGCCTGGATGGCGCCGCGGATGGCGGGGCCGATCTGGAAGACGTGGCCAGCGCCGATGAGGGTGAGCTTGCCGGGCGGGTCCGGCGACGGCGTGGCCGGCGCAGGGGAAGGTGCGACCGGGTCGGCCACGGTGGCTGCGAGTTCGCGGTCTGGTTTCAAGGTATCCGCACGGCCGAATCCACAGACCACACCGAACGCACAGAGGCGGGCCGCGCGTGGACGATTCGTGCGAAACCCACCGTTCGGACTTTGGGTACGCAGCCACAAGCGCCAAGAAGCGCGCCCCCGCTGGCGATGCATGCGTTCTTGGGGGGCAGTGGCATGCGTCTTGCTCGTCCTCCCGGGCTGTTCGGTCCTCGAGAGTTCGAACGGGAACGGTTGCGCGGGTCTAGTCGATGTCCCAGACCAGTTGGTCGTCCGTGTGGTCGCAGCCGTGCCGGGGGACAATGCGGCATGGGCCGCTCAACATCTCGACACCGTGCGGCTAACGGTCGAAGACAATGCAAGGGCCGCGCCAAAGGAAATCGCCGTCGGTGCCGACGGATGTGCGGCGGCCGCGTTGCACGGTCCCGGCCCGTGGAGTGTCCGGGCCTCGCTTACAATGCCACTCGGCAAACATGCCGGCTTCACATGGGAAAACACGACCCTGGTCGAAGATGCGCAGGGCCGCGTCGAGCGGGAAATACGGCTGGATCATGGCTACGACTGGCATGGAGACCCCGGATACGAGGCCATTCCACTGAACCTCACCTTTGACAGCCTCAACAGATCCGCACCCTACACCACGAACGGACGGCTGGACGGTTGGGGGTGGAACTCTTTCTTCGAACATGCAATGGGACCGAACGCCACGTGGAAAGTTTGGATTGTCCCACTCGCCAGAACTTCGCCGGTTCATTGGCAGGACCCACCCGCTGCGTCGGGCGAGCATCTGCCAGCCGACTTCGCGCTCGCGTTCCCAACGCCCGGGTCGTTCAGAATCGTGGCGCGAGCCCTCGACGGGTTCGGCTCCGGCGAAGCTTCCGTCCTCGCATCAGCATATGGACCTGGCTTCCGACCGGCAGGAAGACCCTCCATCTTCCAAGACGGCGCCGAGAATGGGGATGAGGGCTGGACATTCGAGGCGACGGTCGCCGCCGGCGGACTAGGAGCACCATATCCGCTTGACGACAAAGGCTGGCGGGTGTCAGACCAGGAAGCAGACAACGGAACGCATAGCTGGTGGACCGGAAACGACGCCGCGTGGCGCGGCAACATGACAAGCCCCCCGTTCAAGTTGCCAAACGACGACCTCGTGCATGGTGTGTGGTTCACGACGAAGGGGTGGCCTGACAATGAGCACCGCCTCCTGCTTTCGCTGGTCGGTACCGACCGCCCGGTTTCTGTTTGGTCGCTGGCCCTTGGCATGGACGTTTGGGCGCCTGAATTTGCAGACCTAACAAGCTTCGCCGGCCAGAACGTTCAATTGCGTTTCACCTTCGAGGCGGATAGCCTATGCGGAACGAACGTATGCGATTCCGCAGGCTTTTTCCTGGACGGCATAGCCGTCTTCTGAAGTCCATAATGGGTAGGCAAAGCTCCAATGACCCTGCGCGCGCCTTCTTCAACATCCTCTCCATACCCCCGCCGTGGAACCGTCCCGGCCGCGCGTCTTCATGAACTGCGCCTGCACGCTGGACGGCAAGCTCGCCGCCCCCGACGGCGCCTCCATGCCGCTCTCCGACGAGCTCGATTGGCGCCGCGTGCACCACCTGCGGGCCTCCGCGGACGCCATCCTCGTCGGCGTCAACACGGTGATCCGCGACGACCCCGCCCTGAAGGTGAAGGAAGACCTGGCCCCCGTGCCCCCGAACCGGAAGCTCCTGCGCGTCGTCCTCGACTCGAAGGGGCGCACACCATCGAAGGCGCGCGTCGTGGACGGCACGGCACCCAGCCTCATCCTCACCGGCCCCGGCGTGCCGCTGCGCTGGCCCAAGGCGCAGCAGCAGAGCGTCAAGCTCGACGCCGCCGGCCAGATCGACATCGGTGCCGCACTCGAGGCCCTGCACAAGCGGGGCGTGCGCGAACTCCTCGTCGAGGGCGGCGGCCAGGTGCTGCGCGCCTTCCTGCAGACGCCCTTCGTGGAGCGGTGGACGGTCTATATGGCTCCCGTCCTCGTGGGCGGCAACGGGCCGAGCATCTTCGACGGCAAGCCCAGCATGATCGGCCGCCGCGTGCACGTGGAGAACGTCGAGGCGCAGGGCAAGGGCGTGCTGTGGACCCTGCGGCCTTAGGCCCTGGGAAGGAAAGCGCCTTGCACCTGCGACGGCGCGAAGCCGGTGGGGACCTGGCCCGTCGTGGCGTACCTGTAGAGTGCTGCCTTGTAAACACCGTTGAAGACCGACTGCAGCACGGTGAGGAAGATGAACAGCACCGCCGCCACGGCCACGACGGGGAGTGCCACGGCAACGTTGTGCGAGGACACGGCGACGAAGACGAGGAAGACCAAGGGGATCATGGCGAGGCTGAAGACAAGCCCGACGCCGCCGGTGCCGATCACGGCGATGGGCCGGTTCGAGCACGAGGCCTGCGCGATCGACCCGCGCAGCGGCATCGTCTACATGACCGAGGACAACGGCGATCCCGGCGACGGCTTCTACCGCTACCTGCCGCACAAGACGGGCAAGCTGCACGAGGGCGGGACCCTGCAGATGCTGTGCATCGAGGGCCGCTCGAGATACGAC
>JBHEMF010000178.1:0-3693 GCA_046352665.1 Thermoplasmatota archaeon | reverse complement strand
ACCCGAGCATCGAGTTCGACGCGGTGGCCCAAGTTCCTGGCGCCGCCCCCCGGACCCTCATCTACATCACGTCGGACAATGGCACGACGTGGACGGACCGCACGCCATCGGTCGGCAACGCCGGCGCCGTCGCGGCCGCGCCCGCTAGCCTGGACCCGTTCGTGTACGCGGACCGCGTCACGGGCCGGCTCTTCACCATCGACCTGTACGTCGGTTGCGCGGACCTGAGTTACACCGACGACGACGGCCTCACCTGGACGACGGACCCCATCGCCTGCGGCATCCCCGTCGATGACCACCAGAGCATCGCCGCCGGGCCCATCCTGGCACCGTTGCAGCCGAACCCCGTCTACCCGCGAGCGCTCTACTACTGTGTCAACCAGATCGGGGCCACGAGTTGCACCCGCAGCCTCGATGGGGGACTCAGCTGGGTCGCCGGCGCGGCACCGTTCCCAGGCGCCACGACGGGGCAAGGGGAAGGCGGCTCACCGGACTTCTGTGGCGGCCTATCGGGGCACGTGTACGCTTCCGAGAAGACCGGCACCGCCTTCCTGCCGAAGGGGCAGTGCGGCATCCCCGAGGTCGCGCGCAGCACGGACAACGGGCTCACCTGGTCGCAGGTCGTGGTGGACGGCCAGGACGGCATCAGCGGCCACGACGGCTCTGTCGCGGCGGACTCCAACGGCACCGTGTACTACTTCTGGCTCGACGCCAAGGGCTTCCCGCGTCTTGCCGTGAGCCACGACGACGGGCAGTCGTTCGGGCCCAGCATGAACGTCACGGCACCCGGAGTCACTGCGGCGAAGTTCCCGGCGATCACCGCTGGCGACGCGGGGCGTATCGCGTTCCTTTACATCGGCAGCACGGTCCCGGGCGGCTTCGACGCCAAGAGTTCGGCTTTGCCCAATGCGACCTGGCACGCCTACGTGGGCTTCTCGATCGACGCCGCAGGCGCAGAGCCGGTCTTCGTCACGGTGACCGCGAACGACCCGGCGGATCCCCTCAGGCGCGGCAGCTGTGCCGACCGCTGTGGCGGCATGTTCGACTTCATGGACATCCAGATCCAGCCGAAGACCGGACAGGTCTGGACCTCCCTCGTCGATCTTTGCAACGACAAGTGCGCGACAAGCATGGGGACGACGAAGGATCCAGTCACAAGCCGCGGCGCCGTCGGCATCCAGACGGGCGGCACGTTGCTGCGCGGTCCGTAGGCGGGAGCGAGGTCCAGATTCACTCCCCCGAGGCGGCCCTTCATATCCTCGGCCGGCGTCGGAACCGCAAGGAGCGCCGTGGCCGCCTACTGTCCCACCTGCAAAGGCCTCATGCGGCCGCAGAAGGGCGCCATGGTCTGCATCCGCTGCAGCGCCCAATCGGCGCGCGGACCTCAGGCCAGGCTGGCGGAAGGCCCAGGACTCTCCGGGAGGCTCGGTCTCAAGCTGGCAGGCGCGCCCCGCTTCGACGCACCCCTCTCGCCGCATGCAAGCTCCTGGGTGCCGCACACGTCGGGCCGGCCCCACCCGCAACTCGGGTTGTTCCCGCACGACGAGATGCGCGATGCCCAACTCAGGTTGACCCGCGACGTCGCCATGGCGGTGCAGGGCGGCAAGCACCTTGTGGCCCAAGCACCGACCGGACTCGGCAAGACCGCGGCAACGTTGGCGCCTGCCATCGAACACGCGTTGGCGGCCAAGAAGACGGTCCTTTTCCTGACGAGCCGCCAGAGCCAGCACCGCATCGCCGTGGAGACCGTGCGCTTGATCCGCGACCGCCGCGGCGCCAGCATCGCCCTCGTCGACCTCGTGGCAAAACGCGACATGTGCCTGCGGCCCGAAGCCGTCGATATGCATCCGGCGCGGTTCCCCGAATTCTGCTCGGCAGAGACGCGCAGCAAGTCCTGCAGTTACCTCGGCGACGTCGACGACATGACCCTCGCATCCGTCCGGCGCGGCGTGCTCCACGTCGAGGAGCTCATGCACGTCTCCCGCCAGGCCCACCTCTGCCCGCACCTCGTGGCCCTTGCGGCGGCCAAGGATGCCCAAGTCGTCGTGGCCGACTACAACCACCTCTTCTCGGACATCCGCGAACAGTCGCTCGCGCGTCTTGGCCTCCGGCTGTCGGACTGCATCCTCGTCGTGGACGAAGCCCACAACCTCCCCGACCGCATCCGGCAGGAGCACAGCCACCGGGTCTCGTCGTTCCTGCTCGACATGGTGGCCGGCGAGGCGCGCTCCGTCAAGGAGCGCAGCGTCGAGCGCGACGTCGAGGCTCTCGGCGCGGCATTGACGCAGTTGGCGACCGAGGCCATCGCAGCCGGCCGCGACGAGTCGGCGCGCCTCGGCTCCGACGAGCGGCGGGTCGCCCGCGTGGCCGTGGACGACCTGGCGGCGGCCTTCGAGGCGCAGCGCAACCGCGGCACGCTCGGCCTGAGGCGCGGCCTGACGGACGCGATCGCGGACCTGCGCGCACTGGCGACGAAGCTGCGCAAGGGCGCCGACGCCACCGTGCATTCCGAGGCATTGCAGGAAGCGCTTGAGGATTGGGCGCGCTTTGGCGCGGCGGCGCTGCGCTTCGTCGAGTGGGAATCCTTGGGCGGCGCGGTCGGGATGGCGACGTTGCAGTTGCGCCTCCTGGACCCCGGCGTGGCCGCGAAGACGGTCTTCGAGCAAGTGCACTCGGCGGTGCTGGTGAGCGGCACGCTGCGGCCGCCCGAGATGGTGCGCGACATCCTGGCGATGCCGCCGGACCGGACCACCGTGCGGAGCTACCCAAGCCCTTTCCCGCCCGAGAACCGGCTCATCGTCGTCGCGCAAGGCCTGACGACCCGTTACGCCGATCGTGGGCCGGCGCTTTGGCAACGCGTCGGCCAGGTGGTGGCGGACACACTCCACGCGACGCGCGGCAATGTCGCGGTCTTCACCCCGAGCTACGCGATGCTGCGCGAGGTCCGCTCCGAACTCGACGCGCTGGGCGTGGACAAGGAGGCCGTCGTCGAGGACCCGGGGTGGACGAAAGCGGACCGGGACCGGGTGCTGGACACGCTCGAAGGCGCCCGGCGCCGCAAGGGGGCCATCCTGTTCGGCGTGCTAGGCGGCTCGCTCGCGGAGGGCGTCGACTACCGCGACAACCTGCTGTCCGCCGTCATCGTCGTCGGCCTGCCGCTTGCGCCGCCGGACCTCGAGGTCGAGGCCGCCATCGGCTACCTGGAAGGGCGGTTCCCTGGACGGGGCCGCGCCTACGGCTACACCTATCCCGCGATGAACAAGGTCCTGCAGGCCATGGGCCGGCCCATCCGCAGCGGCTCGGACAAGTGCGCCATCCTTCTGCTCGACGAGCGTTTCCTCGGGCCGCCGTACCGCGACCTGCTGCCCGCCGGGATATTGGCGAGCCCCGACCCCGCCGCAGCCGTCAAGCCGTTCCTTCTGGCGCACGGCCTTTGAGGGGCCTGCACATCGCTAGCCAAAGGGCTGCGGCGACGACCATGAGCGAAACGGATTCCAGTTTGAGAAGCGCATCACCCTTCCAGTGGACGAGGTCGTCATGGAAGTGGTCCACGACCTGCGCCGGATGCCAGTGCGGGCCCCAATAGTCCACCGCGACGAAGACGGCCGCGGCCAGGCCGCTGGCGGCCAGGCAGGCCCACGCCCAGGCGGGCCAGCCCGCGGCCCGGCCCAGGACCAGCGGCAGCACCAGCAG
>JBHEMF010000177.1:0-3722 GCA_046352665.1 Thermoplasmatota archaeon | reverse complement strand
CCGCTCAGAGGTCCGGGACGGCGTCTACACCGGCCGCCCGGCGGGCCCGCTCACCTACCGCGACGGGAAGGCGGACGCCGTCCGCGCGCTGGCCGAGCGGGACGGGATCGACCTGCACGAGAGCTACGCGTACTCGGACTCCGAGTCGGACCTGCCGCTGCTGCGGCTCGTCGGGCACCCGGTCGCGGTCAACCCGGACCGCGCGCTCGAGCGTGTCGCGCGCGAGGAGGGCTGGCGCGTGATCCGGTTCGACAAGCTTGGCCGGCGGCTGCGGATCGCCGCCGCGCTGGCGGCCGTGGCGCCGCTGGCATTGCTCTCCCTCGTGGGCGGCGCCGTGGCCGTCACACCAGGCTACGGCCATGGCTGGTACCGCCTGTATGACGCGTGCCAGTCGGACGCGCTCCGCGATGTGGCAGGTGCCGCCGAGCTGGACGCCAAGGCCACTGTCATCACCGGTTCCTGGCAGGCCAAGCTCGTCCTTGCGGCCCTCGCCGACGACGCCAACCGCGTCTGGTACTCGACGACGTACTTCACGTCCGAGGCCAACCGCGCCGGGCTCGCCTCGCGCCACGTCATCGCCGTCTTCGAGCCCCACCTCGCCGAAGCCGACACCGACTTCTTCGCCGGCCCCGGCTGGTCCCTGCTGGGCCGTTGGTGCCCCGGCCCCGACGGGCCTTCCGTTTCCGCGTACGTCCACGGAGCCCTGCCATGACCCAGCCTGCCGCCCGCAAGGGCCTCGTCACGATCGTCGTCCCTGCCAAGAACGAGGAGGCAGCCATCGCGCGCACCCTCGCGTCGCTCCCGTTGCAGACCCTGCACCTCGAAGGCTACCGTTCGGAGGTCGTGGTGCTGGACGGCGCCAGCCGCGACGCGACACCCCGCATCGCCGAAAGCATGGGCGCCCGGGTCCTCCCCGACGCGACACCGGGCAAAGGCAACGCGCTGCGCAACGCCCGCCGCCACTTTGCCGGCGACTACGTCGTGATGCTCGACGCCGACGGCACCTACGCCCCCGACGCCATCCCCCGCGTGCTCGGCCCCATCTCGTTCGGCGACGCGGACGTGGTGATGGGGTCGCGTGTGGCGCAGCCCGGCGCCATGACGGCTGTCCACAAGGTCGGCAACCGGCTCCTCTCACTTTCGGCCGCGACACTGTACGGGCGCTGGTGCACCGACCTCTGCACGGGCCTGTGGGGCTTCCGGGCGAGTGCCTTGCACGCGATGCCGCTGAAGAGCGAGCGCTTCGGGCTCGAGGCGGAATTCTTCGCGCTCGCGGCGAGGCTCAGGATGCGCGTCGCCTCGGTGCCCGTCGATTACCTGCCCCGCCAAGGGACCTCGAACCTGCGCGCGGTCCGCGACGGGCTGCGCATCCTGCGCCGGCTCATGGTCTCGCGCGTTGCCCGCATGCCGGCTGCGCCCGAGGCCGAACCCGTCCCCGACGCAGGTGTGGCGTGAGCCCCACGCCCTCCACTTCCTACCCTCCATGCCACGGCGCGTTTCGCCCGTCGCACGCCCGACCGCCCTCCCCCTGGAAGCGAACCCCATGAACACCCGCACCACCGCCGCCCTCGTCGCCACGATCGCCATCCTCGTCCTGCCCGTCGCCGTCCTCGTGCGTGCCCCCGACGCCGCCGCGGCCACGACGCGCGTGCTCGCCATCAATGGTGCTAGCGCCCATCCCTCCGTGCCGTTCAAGGGCTTCGACAGCGACCCGCCCAAGGTCTTCGACTTCGACGGCGACGGCCAGCTCGAGATCGTGGCGCAGAACGACAACCAGTGGGTTTACATCTTCGACTCGCGCAGCGGAGCACTCCTTGCCGAGGTCACCACGACGCTGCCCACGTACTGGGGTGCCCGCTCCTTCAACGGACCGGAGGCCGCGATCATGCGCGTCGGCGACTCGCCCCGCCTCATCGTGCAGAACTCGGCCGCCGTCGTCACCTCGTTCCGGCTCGACCTCCTCGCCTCGACGCCGCACACGAAGCTCGCCCTCGTGAAGGAGTGGGAGATCCGCCTCAACCAGTGCAAGGAGCCCGAGCCGGGCAGCGACTCCAAGCCGGTCTTTGCCGACCTGGACCGCGACGGCACGTTCGAGATCGTGGCCTCCACGGAGGAGTATGGCGTCTATGCCCTGCGCGCCGACGGCACCGTGCTCTGGAAGAACTGCCTGGGCGGCGGCAACGCCGAGCCCGGCATCGGCGACCTCAACCAGGACGGCTACCCCGACGTCGTCTTCGGGAGCGACGGCGGAGTCATCGCGGCCCTGAACGGACGCACCGGCGCCTGGCTCTGGGGCTACAACCTCCTCGCCCACTTCAACATCGGCTCCGGCAGCATGCCCGTCGGCGTCACCGTCGAACAGCTGGATGGCGTGGGTGGCCCCGACGTCGTGGTCGGCGCCCGCGACAGCCACGACGCGAACAACTGGTCGAACGACCACGCCCTCCTTGTCGCCTTGAGCTCCGGCGGCTCGCTGCTGTGGGCCAAGCAGGACCTCGCCGGGGGCGCGCCGCTCACCTACACGCACGCCGTCGTGGTGGACACGGACGGCAACGGCCAGAAAGAGGTGTACTGGGCCGACTGGAACACGATCGGCCACAAGCCGCCGTGGACGGAGGCCGACGCCTGGAAGGTGACGGGCCCCGCGCACTTCTACCGCTACACGGCCAACGGCACGCTCGTCTGGAAGCAGTCGCTGCCCACATGGTGGAACAACAAGGACGTCCCGCTTGCCGACGTGGACGCCGACGGTGTCCAGGAGATGCTCGCCAACGCTCCCGGACCCAACGGCCACGACGGCATCTGGTACCTCGACAGCCGCAACGGTGCCAAGGAGTCCTTCGTCGATGTCTTCCCGTGGAAGGTCGCCCGCGCCCCCGTCGTGGCCGACATGTGGGGCACCGGCACCATGCAGTGGGTCGTCGAAGGCGGGCAGTTCGACCCGTCCTCCGGCGGCCCGGGGATCCTGCTCTACGACACGGGCGCGCCCTACAACTCGGCGTGGCCGCACCTGCCCTACCCGACGGTCGGCCCCGGCGCGCCGCCTCCGCCCCCGCCGCCTGCGACGCCGCCGCCGACACCGCCACCCCCGCCCGGCCAGTTCGCGCCGACGTACTCCAACGTCGCCGGCAACAACTACTGGGAAGAGGTCATCGTGAACGCCGACAGGCCTCTGGCCGGCGTGGACGTGCGCGTGGACTGCGGCTCCACTTTCACGGCCATGACGCTGCACCCCGAGTGGGGCGGCAAGTGGACCGCCGGAGCCAACGCGCCCACGGGCTCGAAGGTCGATTTCCGCGCGCGCGCCCAGGACGGCTCCGTCGCGTTCTCCGGCGGCTACACGTGGCCCAACGCGAGCCCGGCCTCGCCGTGCGGGACGTCGCCGCCGCCCCCAACGGCCAGCCGTTCGTCCTCGGCGATGCCGCCCGCACCGGCGGCGCCGCCTGGGCCCGCCTCCGGCTGCGCGGCGGCTCGGTGCTGCGGATGGGCGCCGACGCCCGCATCCGCTTCGTCACCGCCGGCGCCCGGCTCGAGATCGGCGACGCGATCGCCGAGGATGTGCGAGTCGCGACCGACGGCGATGGGACCGACGAGATGGCTGAACGGCGCTACGGTGGATCCGCGCCGCACCAGAATCGGGCCTGCTGATGCGTCGAGGACAACCTGAGGTCCAATTTCCGCGCCCTCCTCGATGAACACGTCTTTCTTGCCGACAACCGACG
>JBHEMF010000176.1:0-3722 GCA_046352665.1 Thermoplasmatota archaeon | reverse complement strand
TCTGGACGGATCCACGCGCAAGCTGCTTGTGAATGAAATTGGGGACTACGCCGGCACAGTGGCGGTTGGAATCGTGAATTCCGGTACCTACTGCTTGGATATTCAGACCGGGCGTTTCGATTCGTGGTCATTTTCGATTTTGGATACCCCGTAACGCACGCAGGGAGCCCGCCGACTGGCGCAACAGGCTAACTTCCTACGCTTGAATCCGCGAACCCCTACGGCTGCGCCGAAACCGGCGGCGCGTGGTAGAGCTCCGTCGGAATGGTCGGCAGCAGGAGCCGCGTGCCGTCGGGGCCGCCTTCGAACGTGAACCGGACGGCTTGCACGCCGTACGGGTCGAAGGCCTCCTGGATGCCAACACCGCGCAGGACGATGCGCAGGCTCTCGTTGGCCGGGAAGATCCGCTCTGTCGCGCGGATCGGCAGGTCGAACGAGATGGACTGGCCAGGCTGAATGGGCGTGAACGCGGTGTGGTCGGCGTTGTGCGCCGCGTTGAACTGGCCCCACGACACGAGTTCGTTGCCCGCATACAGGTCGGCATCGACGTAGCCGGTGGCGGCGCCGTCGAGGCGGCCCTTTACGTGCAGCGTCGCGACACCTGAAAGCGCGACGTCGGTGGGGACTTTCGTTTCCAGCGTCCACGACATCGGAAGAGGCGCGGCCGGTGCCTTCCCGCCGGAATGGTCGAGGAGGACCGCGGCTTCGCCGGCCACGGGGTCGTTGCCCAGCAGGTGGTTGCCGAAGTCGGGCCAGAGCGTCACGACCGTGGGGTCCGTCGGCGGCCACTCGGACGCGAGGCGCTCGTGGTCGCGGTCGGCAAGGACTGCGACCTGCGGCAGCTTGGCGAGGCCCACGGGCTTGCCCTTCACGTGCTCCTCCATCCACGCGAGCATGATGGCCTCGGTGTCGAGCCGGGGCGGATGCTGGTGCAGCCAGTGGCCGAAGACGCCGAGCTTCTGCGAAGGGATGGCGTTGAACCAGTCGGGGATCATCTGCGACTTCACGTTCGGGTCCTCGAAGCCCTGCGTGTAGAGGACGGCGGCCTTCACGTTGCCCGCGCGGGCGCCGAAGTCGCGCTCCACGTAGTAGGCGTCGTAGAGGGCCCGCGGGTCGTTGGGCCGCGCCACGTCGGCCGGATCGCACGGGCCGTTGCCAAGGTCGTTCAGCGCCGTGAACGGGTCGTTGCGGGGCTTCGGCACGCTCTCGGGGTCGGGGGCGGCAGGCGGCGACGACGGCACCGGGGGCGGGCCGCCAAGGATGACTTCCTCGGCCGGGTTGAACACATACCCCGTGACCGGGTCCACGCCGAGGGCGTATTCGAGCGGGCTCCAAAAGTTCTCGCCGTCGGGGACACCGCCGAAGTGCCAGTCGTCGTAGTTGCGGATGACGGGGGCCACCGCGATGATGGCGTCGAGGTGGGGCGGCGCCTGCACGGCGGCCTCGACGGGGGTCGTCGCGACGTAGGACTGGCCATAGAAGCCGACGTGGCCGGTGCTCCAGGGCTGGCTTGCCGCCCACTCCACGAGGAACGCCTGGTCCTGCTGCTCCTTCGGTCCCCAGACCTCGACGCAGCCGCCCGAGTCCCCGAAGCCGCGCACGTCGGCCACCACGATCGCGTAGCCGCGCTTGGCCCAGTCCTGCACGAAGTAGCGCCACGAGGCGGGCGCCGAGCGGACGCCGTCGTCGTGGTACGGGCTCGACTCGATAACGGTGGGCCACGGGCCGGCCCCCACGGGCCGAGTGACCTCGACCCGGAGAGGCGTGCCGTCCCAACTGGGTACCTGCTGCACCGTCGTCTGCTGCAGGGCGAGGATGGGCGGGTCGATCAGTGCCAGGTCGAGGCCGGCAAGCAGGCCGTCGAGGGGGGAGTCGAGGAACTCGACGGAGAGGCGGGCGGTCCCGGCGCCCGTGGCCTTCACGACCCAGAGGGCGCCAGGCTGGTCGAGGAACGCCACCGAGGAGCACGAGACGGGCGAGCGGAACGCCACGGTGAAGGATTCCACGGTAGGCGTGTTGCAGCGGCGCCGACCCGTCTCGTTGTTGGCCATGGAAAGGCGCGCCCCGTCGGCGCCGTCGAGGACCGCACGGACCATCGTGGCGTGCGGCGGAACCGCGATCGTGTGCTGGAACGGCAGGCCTGCCGCGTCCCAGCGTACGGCGAACCCGTCGGGGATGGGCTCCAGCCGCGCCCCGTCGGGCACCGCGACGTCCATGGCGGCCAGCGGGTGCGTGACGGTCTTCCCCGGGCCGGCCAGGCAGCCAGCCACCAGGAGGGCGGCCAAGGCCAGGGCTCCTTTGCGCATGCGGCCTCAGGGAGGCTCGCGGTTCATAGCCGTTGCCTCGCCGCGCCCGGCCTACATTATGTGGTATTCCTGCCGCTTCCTTTCGACGATGGCGAGGATCGTCCCGGACCGGACCTGGATGCGTGCGCCGTCGGTGAGGATCTTGTTGCTGAGGCCGCGCGCCGAGCGGGCTTCGAGGCGGACGTCCTTGCCGTCCCACTGCGTCCCGGACAGGTCCACGACGGCGTCGCCGTCGATGGGGAGCAGGTTGAGCGTTGCGCCCTGGCGGCCCGTCAGGGTGAGCTCGCCACCTGCCGACACGTACCGAACCGACTCGCCGCGGCCGACCATGGAGCCGTCGAGGCCGAGGTCGTGCACCCGGCGCAGGATCTTGAGGTTCGCGAGGAACATGGCGCTGCGGCCGCCGTGCCCGCCAAGGATGAGGATGGACTTGGCACCCATGCCGAGGGCCTTCTCGAGGGCGAGTTCGCCGTCGATCTGGTCCTTCGCCTCGGCGTGCCGCTCGATGGGGACGTCCAGCGCGTCCGCCCACTTGTAGGCGTCCGGCTTCAGCGAGTCCAGGTCGCCGATGATGAGGTTGGGCGGGTGGTCCGTCTTGAGGAGGGCCTGGGCCGCACCGTCGGCGCAGACCACCGCGTCGCAGGCGCCGAGGAGCTTCAGCTCGTCCGCCGTGGGCTCGTCGCCGTTCAGGACCAGGGCGACCTTCACGCTCCGCGACCCCGCCTCCTACTTGAAAGCATAGGCGGCCCCGACAGCGAGGTCCCAGGAGGGGGGGACAACTAGAGGGGGAGCACGGGGCCGTTCAGGAGCGGCGCCGTCACGATCTCGAGGTCCTTCAAGGCGGTCGGGCCACTGCCTTGCGCGAACTGCACCGCCTGGTCGAGGTCGATGTAATAGTTCACGGACGGGAAGTCGCGGTTCGCCACGAGGCCGCCGCTCGGGTTCGTGGTCCCCATCGAGAGGACGCCCAGCGCCTCGCCGTCCTTCGTCATGAGGCCGGAGCCGGAGTCGCCCTGGATGCCCGGATGGTTCGTCACGACCGTCGTCCGGCCACCGTCGTGCTGCAGCACGTAGCCTTCGCGCGGGTTCTCCGGGTCGTCGGGGGCCCGCTGCACGCTGTGCCCGTACGTGATGACGTGCGTCCCCGGCGTCACCGCTGCAGCGGAGGCGAGCGCCGTGGGGCCGCCGTAGTAGAGGACCGTCGGGTTCGTCGCACCGCGCACGGCGGCGTCGTTGCGCAGTTCCACCAGGCCGAAGTCGTTCTTGTCCACGAAGTCCACCTGCCAGCCGTTGTAGGCGATGGTGCCGGCGCGCTTCACCAGGACACCTTGCACCGACAGGATGTCCACCTGCGTCCCGACCGGTGCAGCCTGCGTCGGGTCTTCGCCGAAGCAGTGCGCCGCGACACCGATGTAG
>JBHEMF010000175.1:0-3731 GCA_046352665.1 Thermoplasmatota archaeon | reverse complement strand
GTGCTTGCCTGGGACGGCGTTTTCCGAGCGCGATCCTCTCGGCCGTCTGATGCACGTTGACCTGGGTCGTCGCCTCTCACCCGCCGTAAGGAACCCCCAAAGGTCACCGTCCGCTGTCTTGAACAGCGCCCGGAATCGGCGATCCGCTGCAACTTTCGCACCGGCTCCCCCCTGTTTTTTCAACCCTGCCCGCCTCGCGGGCGCCATGGCAACGGCGTCTGCTCCGCCCACCACGACCCCCGCCGTCGTGACCTCCACCGACCTGCCCTTCCCCGTCTTCCGCCGCGGCAAGGTCCGCGACGTGTACATCCTTGCGGACCCCAAGGACGCGACCAAGGACAAGTTGCTCATGGTGGCCACGGACCGCATCAGCGCCTTCGACGTCGTCCTGTCGCCGGGCATCCCGCACAAGGGCACCTGCCTCACCCAGATGAGCAACTTCTGGTTCGACCAGGTCTCCGACATGGTCCCCAACCACCTCGTCGCAACGGAGACCGCGGACTTCCCGCGCAGCCTGGCCCCATACGAGGCCCTCCTGCGCGGCCGCGCCGTCGTGGCCGAGAAGCTGCAGCCACTCCCCGTGGAGTGCGTCGTGCGCGGCTACCTCGTCGGCTCCGGCTGGAAGGACTACCAGAAGACCGGCGCCGTGTGCGGCATCCCGCTCCCGTCCGGCCTGAAGGAGTCGCAGAAGCTCCCCCAGACGCTCTTCACGCCGAGCACCAAGGCCGAGAAGGGCCACGACGAGAACATCCCGTTCTCCGAGGTCGAGAAGCTCGTGGGCGCGCGCACGGCGGCGCAGCTGCGGGACCTAAGCATCGCACTCTACGAGAAGGCCGCGCGGTACGCCAAGAGCCGCGGCATCATCATCGCCGACACGAAGTTCGAGTTCGGCAAGCGCGCCGACGGCACCATCGTCCTCATGGACGAGATCCTCACCCCCGACAGCTCCCGCTTCTGGCCCGCGGCGTCGTACACGGCCGGCCAAGCCCAGCCGAGCTTCGACAAGCAGTTCCTGCGCGACTTCTGCGAGACCACGGAGTGGGACAAGACGCCGCCCGGGCCGACCCTGCCGCCCGACGTCGTGCACGGCACGGCCAAGAGGTACTACGAGGCCTTCGAGCGCATCACGGGGACGCCGTTCCAGCCGTGACGTTCGAGCTTTCCCTTCAATAACCCTATAAGCAAGGGGGGCATCGAAAATCAATGCGCATCCCGGCGGTGGAGCGGCTCCTGGCTGTCGTGGGCTACCTGCCGTTCCTCTTCTGGTGGATCCCCATCGTCCTGAAGCGCGACTCGATGTTCTGCCAGTTCCACGGCCGCCAGTCCGGCGTCCTGTGGGCCCTCTGGCTCATCCCCACCGCCATCCTCGGCCTCGTCTCGGTCTTCGTCCCGACGCTCACGGTCGGCTCCGCCAGCCCCTTCTACTTCGGCTTCCTCATCCTGTACGCCGGCCTCTACCTCCTCATGTCGCTCATCGGCATCTTCAAGGCCGCGTTCCGCGAACGCTACCGCATGCCCGTGGTCGCCGACGTCGCCCTCAAGATGGGCCTCTAGCATGCGCACCACCTTCGCGGTCGTCCTGGCCCTCCTGGCTCCGGCGCTCTCGGGGTGCCTGGGCGGCGAGGCGCGCACGGAATGGGCGTTCGAGACGACACAGCTCTCGAGCCTCGCCGACGCCGGCCGCACGGGGCACGGTGTCACCATCGCGATCCTCGACACGGGCATCAACGTGCAGCACGTGGCCCTCCGCCACCTCGTGGACGGCAACCCCGACAACGGCGAGCTCGTGGCCTTCCAGGACTACATGGCAAACCGCAACGGCGTCGCGTCGGCGTACGACGACGACGGGCACGGCAGCCACGTGGCCGGCATCATCGCGGCCTCCGGCTCGAGCCTCACGGACAAGCTCGAGTACGGCGGCATCAACCTCCTTGGCGGGGCGCCCGGGGCGAAACTTGTCGTCGCGAAGGTCTGTGGCGTGAACCGCTGCAACGCCGACGCCATCCCGAAGGCCATCCAGTGGGCCGTCTCGCAGCATGCGGACGTCATCAACCTCTCGCTGGGCGGCGTGCGCTCCAACGACATCTTCTCGAACCTCGCGCCCGACCGCATGACGCAGGCGATCCAGGCCGCCGTGGACAAGGGCGTCGTGGTCGTGGCGGCAGCCGGCAACGACGGCCCCGCCAACGCCGACGTCTCGACCCCCGCCGACGTCCCCGACGTCCTTGCCGTGGGAGCCATCCAGGAGGACGGCGCGGTGTGGGAGAACTCCAGCCGCGGCGACGACGCGGGCCACCCTTGCGGCACAAGCATCCCCATCCTCGGCGCGCAGGGCCGCTGCGACCCCAACAAGAAGCCGGAGCTCGTCGCCCCCGGCGTCGAGATCCTCTCGGCCTGGACGGGCGACAAGTACGTGCGCGCCACGGGCACCAGCCAGGCCACCCCCTTCGTCACGGCCGCCGTGGCGCTCCTCCTCGAAGGCCGCGCCCACCTCACTGGCCGCAGCGACGTCGTGCACGTGAAGCAGGTCCTCATCCACGCCGCGAAGCCCGTGCCCGGCGCCCGCCTCCCGCACGACCCCGCCGCGGGGTACGGCCTCCTGCAGGCCAAGGCCGCGTACGACGCCTACAGGTAGCCCAGGGCTGTGTCCCAAAGCGGATATACCCCCTCGGATTTTTTTCAAGCGTGGGTCCTCTACGCTGGCTCCTCCTCGCCGCCTTCGGGCTCGCGGCCGTCGCGGTGGCGAGCCACGCCCAGGCGGAGACGTATTGGGCCGCGAGTCTTCCGAACACCCCGCCGACTGGTGGGCAGGCCACCAGCAACCCGTCCGCCTTCCCTTCCTTCACCTTCTCGAACCCGGGCCCGAGCACGGTCTCGGCGACCATCTACGACGCAAGCGGTGCCCTGGGCACCGTGACCGTGGCCGCAGGATCCTCCGCCGTCTTCCGCACGAACGTGGCACCTGGCTTCTCCTCCAAGCTCACGAGCGTCGGCGTCTTCCGCGCCGTCACCACGGCTCCTCTCGAAGTGGACTTCTTCTCCCCTCTGGAGGGCCAGTTCAGCAACGACGCCACGCGTCTCTTGCCCGAGGAGCTGTTGGGGACGTCGTACCGCGCCGTGACGTACCAGGACGGCGCCACTCCGACGTTCACGGCGGCCATTGCCATCCAGTCGGGCACGGTCGTCACCTTCACGGCAGCCGATGACGTAAGTGCTGGGCCCGGGGTCACGGCGATGGTGGCGGGCGGTACGCAGGTCTTCAACCTCAATGCCGGCCAGATGGTGCTCCTGGCCTCGCCCGTGGGGGTCGTGCATGACCTTACGGGCTCCCAATTCCAGTCAAGCGTGCCAGTCGCCGTCTTCTCAGGCAACCGCTGCGTCAACATCACGCCTTCCGCTTGCGACCACACCGAGGAGCAGCTCTGGCCGACCACGGCAGCGGGCATGACGCACGTCCTTTGCAGCGTCGCCCAGATGCAGCCGACGTTCATCGCGCTCACCCGCATCATGGCCCTGGCGCCCGGCACGACGACGGTCACGGTCGGCGTGGCGCCCAGATCGAGCGCGTTGCCGATGGCGACGACGCTGTCACCCACGCGGAGGTCGCTGGACTTGCCGAGGGTGGCGGCGGGAAGGCCGCTGGCGTCGCGGATCTTGATCAGGGCGACGTCGGCGGTCGGGTCGGCGCCGATCAGGTCGGCGGTGCGAGCGTCGGTCTCGCCGTTCAGGGT
>JBHEMF010000174.1:0-3759 GCA_046352665.1 Thermoplasmatota archaeon | reverse complement strand
TCCTGGTGCCGCCCCTTCTGGCGCTCGCGTTCCTGCGCAGCCTCGACCGGCGCTGGGTCATGGCGATGGCTCCCACGACGTTCGTCGCCGACATCGACTACCTCGTCCCCTCCAGCTGGGCGCACGCCATGGGGCTGGACCACGTCCACCGCGTCGTGACGCACACCCTCGTGCTGCCCGCCGCGGTCCTGGGCGGCCTCTACCTCGCGTGGCGTTCGCGCGCGCGGACGACCACACCGTTCTGGGACTACGCGCGGCGCCCCGGCTGGCCCCTTGCCGCGCTGCTCCTTTGCTACTACCTTGCCGCGCACGCCGTGATGGACGTCTTCACCGGCGGTGTGGTCCTTTTCTGGCCCTTCCTGGACACGAACTTCTACTTCGTCTTCCAGGTGAACCTCGACCTCACGAAGGGGCCCATCCCCGAGGTGAAGCCGTACGCGGAGCCAGGAACCTCGCCGGGACCCTTCGGCCTTGACGAGGACTACCCTTGGCTCACGACGGAGCACTCGGCCATGCTTGCCGCCGCCCTCGCGGTCCTTGTCGTGGGGGGCCTGCGGCGGGCCTGGGTACGCTTGCGGGGCACCCGGTCGCCGACGGCTCCTCCGCCCGAATCGCCGGAGCCATCCACAAAGGGTAAGTGACTCGCCCGAATCGAAGCGGCGTGCGCCTCCTGCCGCCGCTTGCCGTCCTCCTCCTGGCCGCGACGGCCCTGGCGGGATGCGGCGGCGAGCCGGACCCGACCACGGTGGACACCGACCGCGATGGTCTGCCCGACGCCCAGGAAACGGCCGGCTGGGGCATCACGGTCGAGAGCCTCACCGACCGCACGATGCGGCACGTCACGAGCGACCCGACGGTCCCGGACACGGACCTTGACGGTGTGAGCGACCTGTACGAGTTCGCGCTCCGGCTGGACCCGCGCGCGGCCGACACGGACGGCGACGGGCTCACGGACTGCCAGGAGAAGCAGCACACGGTGCGCGCCCAATGCGAGGACCCCGCCTTCGCGGCGTACGACGGCGGCTACCACACGGAGGCCGACCATGCCGACTCCGACATCGGGTACAGCCGGTACGTGAACCGGCCAGGAGGTGTGGGCGCCGCACAGCCCCGGATCCTGGGCGACGGGATCCCCGATGGCGCCGAGCTGCGCGGCTACGACGTCACCTTGGCAAACGGTACTGCGCGCCACGTGCATGGCGATCCCCGGGACAAGGACTCCGACCGCGACGGGCTGGAGGACGGGGAGGAGGCCTTCGTATATGGCACGGACCCCAGCCTGGCCGACACCGACGGCGACGGCTGCCCCGACGGCCTCGACCCCGTGCCCGCCTACGCCGAGACGTACGGGCCGGGGCTCCGGTCCATCACGCTGCAAGGCGACGGCCCGGCAGACCTGGAGGTCAGCGGCGTGCTCGCGAACGCCGTGTACCATTCGTCGGCCGCAGCCGTGCGCGGCAGTGCCATGGACCTTGCGGAGGCGGAACCGGCCCCGATGCACTCCGACGCCTGCTCGTTCACGCCCGTCTCGCCCTGGGTGGCGCTCGACGTGCAGGTCTCGTGGGCCGACGCTCCCGGCGGCGCCAGGCTCCTGGACCTCTCGTCCATGACCCGGCCGGACGCCGCGTCGCCGCTGTACTGGAACGTGCAGAGCGGCAAACTGTCATGGGACGACCGCGGCCGCGACGCATGGGCGGGCCCGGCCACGTGGACCGGCTTGGACGGGACCCTGGTCTTCCAGCCGCAGGTCCATGGCGTCCCGCCCAGCCACTTGGCGACACTCGCCGCGTACGTCCCCGCCGGTGGATTCCCTCAAGGAACGTAACCAGAACCCTTAATACGAAAGGGGTCTGTCTTCGCAGTGAGCCCAGCCCTGAGGAAGGGCCCTGGTCCCCAAAAATCGACCTGGAGTCGTGGAACATGTCCCCCAACAAGAGCCGCCTGCTTGCCATCACCTTCGCCGCCCTCTCGGTCCTGTCGGCCGCGGTGGTGCTCACCCCGACGGCCACGGCGGCCATCACCCCCCAGTTCACGATCGACAGCATCACGCAGCCGAAGCCCATCCAGCCTGACCTCGGCTCCGAGGACGTCGTCATCAAGTGGACCTACACGATCAACACGCAAGGCGCCCAGGCCATCGGCGGCGTCTCCACCTCGACCACCCTGCAGTGGGACCCGCCCGCCTGCGTCGGCGACAACCTCGGCATCAGCATCACGGGCTCGCGCACCCAGAGCGTCGTCCTCCAGTCCGGCACCGCCGCCCCGGTCAACAGCGTCTCGGGCACGAGCACCTTCCACATCGCCGCGACCCAGCAGGCCCCCGGCGAGCGCCCCATCAAGTGCACCTTCACGGGCAAGGTCCTGGCCCCCAGCGCCGGCAACGGCCAGATCACCGACAGCAACCCCGGCCCCGTCGAGGTCAACATCATCGTGAAGTACCTCGGCCTTCTCACGGCGGAGGTCCCGGGCGGCACCATCCAGGAGGCCGGCCCCCAGAAGGAGATCCGGTACGACCTCAAGCTCACGAACCTGGGCAACTCGCTCTCGCACGTCAAGTTCGAGCTCGTGAGCCCGCCCGACGCCGGCTGGCTGGCGCTGCCGCCGTCCCCCACGGACATCGGCTCCCTGCAGCAGGGTGCGCCGACGAACGTGAACACGGTGCCCTTCCAGATCTCGACGCCGCACCACAACGGCTGGAACAACGCCGACACGACGATGCAGCTCAAGATCACCCCCGAGTCCACGAAGGACCAGTCGCCGGACACCGAGATCGTGATCCCGGTCATCGCCCGCGTGCGCGGCAACTACGTCCCGGGCCCGGAGCCGATGCTGCTCGCCGCAGCCTTGGTCGGCGCCGCCTTCGTCGCCCGCCTGGCCCGGAAGACCGAATAAGCCGTGGGCCGCATGCGGCGTGCCCTCCCCCTCTTCGCCTTCCTCCTCCTTGCGTCGCCCTTCGTGGCTGCGCAGGCGCCTTCGACGGCGTTCCTCTACGAGGCGCATGTCGATGCACCCATGGGCACCGTGGACCTGGTACCGTCGGGCGCCGGCGGCCAAGTGACCTTCAACATCACGGTCCACGACGACTCGCACGACAGCTCGAACGCCGTCCCCGGCGCCCCGCCGCAGCAGCTCCTCCCGCACCAGGTGCAGGTCTCCGCCAAGGCAGCCGACCCCGACCTTGCGGAAGGTTGGACGCCGTTGGTCCAGCAGCCCTCGTTCGTGCTGTACGCGGGCCAGAGCGCCTCCGTCATGATCCAGGTGTCGGCGACACCCTTCGCGGTGAGCCCGTACTACAAGCTCCTCGTGAACGTCACCCTCACGGCGACGACGGACCAGTCCCGCCTGTACCGGGAGACCGTGGTCGGCCTGTTCTTCTCCGGCGCCCCTGGCATCGACGTGCAGGCCGTGTACCCGCTCTTCGGCAACGGCGCCCTGGCGCCCCGGCAGATCGGGACGGCCCAGCTGCAGGTGGTGAACCGCGCCCCCATCGCGCGCACGATCGGTTTCCGTCTGGCGAGCAACGACTGCGGACTGCTCGTCACGCCACCGCCCACGACGGCCGTGGGGCCGAAGGAGACGCGGCTGGTCACTTTCTCCGCCGTCGGGCTGTCCAACTCCTTCTACTACCAAGGCGACCAATGCCCCGTCCGCATCGACGTCGCGGCAACGCCCAAGCAAAAGAGCGCGCTGAAGGCGCTCGGGCCCGAGCAGCTCAACATGACGCAGCTCGCCGGCGATCCGGTGCGCGCGGTCAGGACC
>JBHEMF010000173.1:0-3829 GCA_046352665.1 Thermoplasmatota archaeon | reverse complement strand
ATCTACATCTGGCCGTTCCCCAAGCAGAAACTGGAGGAGATGCTGGAGAAGTGCAAGCACACCGTCATGGTGGAGGCCAACCACCTTGGCCAGCTTGAGGGTCTCATGCGCGAGCACCTCCTGCGCGGCTGCGATGCCCGCATCCACAAGATCGACGGCCGGCCGTTCAACCCGATCCAGATGTACCGCGACGTGGTCAAGATCGTGAAGCACAACTTCACCGACCTCACTTCGATCGCCACCGATTCCTACGCCACTTTGGAGGTCGTCCGATGACGCCCGACGTCCCGGCCGCCGCCGGCGCGCAGACCGCCAAGCTCACCGTCAAGGACTTCACGACGGAGAACAAGCCCGACTGGTGCCCCGGCTGCGGCGACTTCGGCATCCTGAACGCCTTGAAGAAGGCCCTCGTGGACCTGAAGAAGGCGCCGCACGAGGTCACGGTCGTGGCCGGCATCGGCTGCTCCTCGAAGCTGCCGCACTGGCTGAACACGTACGGCTTCCACACCCTGCACGGCCGCGCCCTGCCCATCGCGACGGCGGTCCGCCTCGGCAACACGAAGAACGACGTGATCGTGATCTCCGGCGACGGCGACGGCTACGGCATCGGCGTCGGCCACCTCGTGCACGCGGCGCGCCGCAACGTGAACGTCACGATGCTCGCGCACAACAACCAGATCTACGGCCTCACCACCGGCCAGGCGTCGCCGACGACGGACCTCGGCCACAAGACGAAGACCACACCGAAGGGCAACTTCGAGATGCCAGTGAACCCGCTCGCCCTCGCCATCGCCTGCGGCGCCGGCATGGTCGCGCGCTCGAGCGCTGGCGACCCGAAGCACCTCGGCGAGACCATCAAGGAGGCCATGCAGTACCGCGGCTTCGCCCTGATCGACATCCTGCAGCCGTGTGTGACGTTCAACAAAGTGAACACCTACGCGTGGTACAAGGACCAGAGCACGAAACTGCCGGCCGACTGGGACCCCACCGACAAGGTGAAGGCGTTCGAGATGGCCTTGAAGTGGGGCCACAACGACATCGCACTCGGCACCCTGTTCAAGGACACGACCTTGGCCAGCCTCGAGGACGCGTACCCCTGGACGAAGGAGAAGCCGCTCTACCAGGCGGACATCCGCAACGTCGATACGATGCCGACGCTGCAGAAATTCATCTGAGGACGTTCCGCCCGCCGAGGCCCAGTGCCGCGTTCAACCGCCCTTTCATAGCGGCCGCGTCTCCGCCACCGTGCGTCACGCGTGGCTCGTCGCTGCCCTGCTGCTGTCCGGCTGCTCCTCGGGCGCCGCCCCCGCCGCCCCGCCGCCTGGCTGGAGCCGCGACGTCTGCGACACTGGCCCCGGCACGTTCTCGCCGACCGTGGCGCCCGTCGGCCTCTTCGTGCGTTCGGGGACTGAAAGCGCCCGGCTGCTGGCCGCCCACGTCGTCGAGGCCGTCGGCGACGTTCTTACGTCAGGACCCCAGCAGGAGGGCGCTCCCGGCCAGAACGACGTGCAGACCTGGCAGACGCGCGCCGGCTTCGTGAACGTCTTCTGGTCACGTGACCCGGCCGCATGGGAGGTCAACTACGCATCGACGTTGCAGCCGTCGTCCGACCCGGCGCGGGGCCGCAACGCCACGGCGCACGCCATCCTCGGCTCGCTCGGCGTCGGCGTCGATGGGTTGCGGTGGACGGATGACGGAACGCAGACCACCGTCGGGCGCCCGTTGCGTGGCAGCCTGCTGCAGCTCGTCGGCATCTTCGACACCGACGTCGAGGCGGAGCAGGCGACGAAGCTGATCCACCGCGAGATCTCCGTCTCGCCCGATTACCGTTTCCCGGATGGACCCGTCCTCGTGCACCTCGCCGTCGTGGCCCAGCGCGTCCTCGACTGCCACGCCCAGCAAGGCGAGACCCCCTTCCACGTAAACCAGACACTGAATCGCCTCACCGTGGACTACGGCATCCCGGTCTTCGTCTTCTTCCCGGAGCCCGTCGCGGGCTGGAGCCTGGGCGGTCCCTGCTCGCGTGCCACGGCCGGCGTCGTGCGGGTGGAGATCGACGCGGGCACCGACACTGTAGTTGCGAGCAACCTGTCATGTTCGGCCGCGACGTGAGCGGCCGCGACGCTATTTCTTGCGCAGGAGGTTCAGGGCGCTTCCCGCGCGGAACCACTCGATCTGGTCCTTCGAGAACGTGTGCCGCGCCTGGAAGCTCTCGACCTTGCCGTCCTTGTGCTTGAGGGCGACAGTGACCGGCTTGCCGGGTGCAAGGTCCGCTAGGCCGAGGAGCGACACGCGGTCGTTCTCCTGCACCTTGTCGTAGTCCTTCGGGTCGGCGAACGTGAGCGGCAGGAGGCCTTGTTTCTTCAGATTCGTCTCGTGGATGCGGGCGAAGCTCCGCGCGATGACGGCGGCGGCACCGAGGTGGCGGGGCTCCATGGCCGCGTGCTCGCGGCTCGAGCCCTCGCCGTAGTTCTCGTCGCCGACGGCGATCCATTGCAGGCCGGCCTGCTTGTAGTGCCGCGCGATCTCCGGGTACAGTTTCGTCTTGCCGTCGAGCTGGTCCTTGCCGCCGCCCGCGGAGCCGGTGAACGCGTTCACGGCGCCGAGGAAGCAGTTGTTCGAGATGTTGTCGAGGTGGCCGCGGTACTTCAGCCACGGCCCCGCCTGGCTGATGTGGTCCGTCGTGCACTTGCCCTTGGCCTTGAGGAGGATAGGCAGGTCCGTGAAGTCGCGCCCGTCCCAGGCGGGGAAGGGCTGGAGCAGTTGCAGCCGGTCGGACTTGGGATCCACGTGCACCGCCACTTCCTGCGTGGAGGCGGCGGGAGGCGCCAGGTAACCCGTCGGGTCCGACACGAAGCCCTTCGCGGGCACTTCGGGGGCGGGGCGCGGCGGCCGCAGCTTGAAGCGCTTGCCGTCGGCGCCCAGGAGCTCGTCCTTGAGGGGGTTGAACGAGAGGCGGCCGGCGAGGCTGTAGGCCATCACGATCTCGGGGCTGCCCATGAAGGCGAGGGTCTTCGCGGAGCCGTCGTTGCGCTTGGGGAAGTTGCGGTTGTAGGAGGTGACGATGGTGTTCTCCTTCTTCGTCTCCGACTCCGGGCGGTTCCACTGGCCGATGCAGGGGCCGCAGGCGTTCGCGAGCACGGTCGCGCCCGACCTTTGCAGGGTCGCCATCTGGCCGTCGCGCTGGATGGTGAGGTGGATCTGCTCCGAGCCGGGCGTGACGAGGAGCGGCGTCTGCACCTTGAGGCCGTGCTCCTGCGCCTGCGCTGCGACGTCGGCGGTGCGCTCCATGTCCTCGTACGACGAGTTCGTGCAGGAGCCCACGAGCGACACGGAGATCTGGTCCGGGTAGTTCTCCTTGCGGACGGCCTCGGCCATGGCGGAGACGGGGCGGGCGAGGTCCGGCGTGTGCGGGCCGACGAGATGGGGCTCGAGCGTCGAGAGGTCGATCTCGACGACCTGGTCGAAGTAGCGCGCCGGTTCCTTCGCGACCTCGGGGTCGGCGGCCAGGAGTTCTGCATGGGCCTTGCCTGCGAGGTCGGCAAGCGGGGCGCGGGCCGTGGCGCGCAGGTACGTGTCCATGCGCTCGTCGTGCGGGAAGACGGACGTCGTCGCTCCGAGCTCGGCACCCATGTTCGTGATCGTGGCCTTGCCGGTGGCGGAGATGGACGCGCAGCCGTCGCCGAAGTACTCGATCACCGCGTTGGTGCCGCCCTTCACCGTGAGGATGCCGCAGAGTTTCAGGATGACGTCCTTCGGGCTCGTCCAGCCCGAGAGTTTGCCTTTGAGATGCACGCCGATCACGGTCGGGTGCAGGACCTCCCAGGGG
>JBHEMF010000172.1:0-3874 GCA_046352665.1 Thermoplasmatota archaeon | reverse complement strand
GCGATGCTCGCCGAGCAGCGACTCGGCCGTTGCCTCCGCCTCGCGGACGAGCCGGCGGACCTCCTCGTCGATCAGCCGCTGGGTCTCCTCGGCGTACGGCCGCTGCATCAGCCCGTCCTCGCCGAGGAAACCGGGCCCCTCCTTCACGACGACGGGGAGGATGGGGTAGCGGTGGTTGCGCATCGGGGCGAGGAGGTTCACGACGTCCTCCACGATGTCGGCGCGGCTCTCGATGCCGGGGATGACCTCGATGAGGGGAAGCGTCGTGGGCGGGTTGAAGAAGTGGACGCCGACGAACCGGCCGCGGCGGGCGGCGGGGAGGGCGGCTGCGATCTCGCTGATGGGAAGGGTGCTCGTGTTCGTGGCGAGGACGGCGTGCTCCGGCACCTTGTCGGCCAGGTCGGCGAAGATCCTCTTCTTCAGTTGCAGGTTCTCGGGTGCCGCCTCGACCACGAGGTCCACCTTGTCGAAGCCATCGTACCCGGTCGTCGTCCGGATCTTTGCAAGGACGCGCTTCTTGCGCTCCGCGTCGTACGTGGGCTTCAGCGTGGCGCGGGCCGTGGCCTTCTGCTCCTCCGTGAGGGTGACCCCGCTGCGCGACTCGAAATCCTCGATGGCCTTGGCCGCCTTGCCGGCATGGAACGCGACCAGCCCGTCCAGGTCGCCGGAGATCGTCGCAAGCCCCCGGTCGAGGGCGGCCTGGTCCACGTCACGCAGGATGACGTTCACGTTGTTCAGGGCCAGCACCTCGGCGATGCGGGCCCCCATGACACCGGCGCCCAGGACGGCGGCGCGCTCGACGAAGAGGACCATGGCGGACCCCCGGCGGAACGCCAGGATGGTGCCGAAACCAAGCCGGGCGCAAGCCATAACGGTTGCGTCCCCAGCACGGGATTTCCAGTCCCGTGCACGGACCGCCGGCTGGCCGCCTGGCTGCGTACTCTTCTACATTCCTCTGAACGGCCAAATACCGCGACCGCAGCCATCCCAGGCCATGACCCCGACAAGCGCCTCCGTGCGCATCTACTACTTCCCCGCCGAGGAGTGGAAGGGCGCCCGTCCCAAGGCCAGCCTGCGCTCCCCGCGGCCGCCGCCGGAGAAGGCCCGGAACTGCAGGACCTGAACGCGCAGCGGAACCCGGAAAGCGGGCCCGGACCAGGAGAAGCGGCCATCTCTCTCTAGATGAAGTTTGGGCTGAACCCTCTTATCGCGCCGGGGGCGAGCCAGAGTCGGGGGCGTCCCGCAAGGGATGCCGCGCCAAGGTCCCCGGCGGTGCCGAGCAACCATCGGGGTTTCGCCACCTCACCAACGGCGGCGCAGGGGACCTTGGCGCATTCGGTTCCTGGGTGCGGGCCCTCTGGCGTCGCGACGGGCGAGGCTTCTCGGAAGACGAATGGCCCCGCCCTGTCTTGCCTAGAACCTTTGTGGGCAAGCGGGATATACCCACGGCCGACCCATCCGGCACCCATGGGTGAGTTCCCCGCCACGCGCCGTCCCGGCCCGCATCCGACGCGTTACCTGCCTGTCTCGCGGCTGGTCACGCCGCGTCCTCCATCCGCGCCGCACGGATTGTGGAGTTGGGTGCGTCTGCACCGGCTCGCCACCGCCGCGATCGGCGCAACCCTCATGCTCGCCGTCGCGACCGTGGCCGTACTGACACTCCAGCTCAACACGACGGTGTCGCCCGCCGCCAAGGCGCCGCCCGTCGTGTTCGCGGCCGGTGGCGACTACACGACCATCAACGCCGCAGGCTTCGCCACACTCACCCTCGGGACATCGGCCACGAGTGCAACACTCGCCATGTCAGGTGTCGCCGGTGCCGCCTCCGTCTCGCTTGGCAACGTGATGAAGATCACCAACAGCGACGCCACACAGGCGTTCAGCGTGACGCTCACACGCAGCACGACACTCAACGCCGCCATCTCCAGCCTCGCCATCACGGTGAAGGACGGCGGCACGACACTCGTCACTTGGGACCCGAAGTCGGCCGCAAGCTCATCCAGCTTCACGCTGCCCGCCGCCACGGCGACCGACGTGAGCCTGGCCATCGTGATCGCCGACGGCACCGCCGTGGGCTCCCTCGGGAGCTTCGCGATGCAGGTCTCCATGACGCCGGCCTGAGGCGCACCGTGCGCGCCGCGGCCGCACTCGCCGTCCTTGCCCTCGTGGCCGCCGCGTCGGCGAGCCTGGTGCAACGCGAGGACGCCACCGTGTCGCCCAGCGCCAAGGCGCCGCCCGTGACCCTTGCCGCCGGCGCCACAGGCACCACGACGCTGGGCACCAGCCTCACCTCGGCTGCGACGACGCGCACGGGCCTGCCGGCGCTCGCCCAAGAAGTGCTCCTCGTGAAGAAAGGCACCTCGGGGTGGGACATCCGCATGCGACTCAACAGCGCGACCGGTTTTGGTGCCCTCGACTCCGCGACGGTGCAACTCGTCCTCGGCGCCACGACGCAGACGCAGGCCGTCGTGACGCTCGGCGCCGTGACACAGACGATCGGCACCGCGGTGAACCTGCCCAGCACAGGAGGCGACCTGTCCGTGAAGGTCCTGGGAACCAAACTCTCGGCGGGCCCGAGCACCCTCGCGATGACGATCCTCGCGGCACCAACGGGGTCCACCGTGCCGGCACTTTCCTACACGTACACGCTCACGGCGAGCTGAGGCCGCGGCGCCAAGGGGCAGCCACGCGCTCGGTTGCGCAGCCTGAAATAGCGCGCCCCCCAATGGAAGGAGGCAGCCCAATGACCGCCGACCTGGCGCCAGGGGCCTCCGCCACCCGTGCGGAGGGGAGCGTTTGGGCTCTGGCGGGCACTGCCTGGACCGGAATCTCCTAAATGCTGAAATAGGGGTCGTGTTTCGGCGGCCCCTGCGCCCATGGTGGGATGCCATGGACGCCGGCCGAGTCGCCCCGCAAGGGGGCAGGCATGGACGCTTCGGCGTCCGCAGGCCAACCGAGTCCAGCCCTGAGGGCCTCCTCTGGAGGAGCAAGGGGCCAAAGCAGAAATAGGGGGTCGGCTTCGGCCGGCTCTACCCACGGGTCGCCCTGAAGGCGACCCATGTCCCGACGCCCCGTGCGCCGGGAGATCCCCACGCCCCGTTGGAACGGGAGAGGGCAATGGCCCGCGATGAGCGCGTCCATCCAAGGCGTGGCACAAGAACCATGAGGGCTGTGAAACCCGACACGTGGCCGTCCGCAAGGACGCCCACCCCTGGCGTGACCTCACGAGCCTGATGCACGAGACAGCAAGTTAAGGCTGGAGACAAGAGGTCTCCAGCCGGTGTACCGATTTCCGGGATGTGATTCCCGGTCGGTCCGCCGATTCCTGAACGGATGATGCGCAAGTGTGTATCATCCATCAACATGACCGTGTTGGTGGATCAATTCTGGTTGATCCTGCCAGCGGCCACCGCTATTGGGTTTCGCTTAAGCCATGCGAGTCGAGAGGGTTCGGCCCTCGGCAGACTGCTCAGTAACACGTGGAGAACTTGCCCTAGGCTGGAGGATAATCTCGGGAAACTGAGGATAATACTCCGTAGCCCACGCGTCCTGGAACGGTGTGTGGGTGATAGCTCCGGCGGCCTAGGATAGCTCTGCGGCCTATCAGGTTGTAGCGAGGGTAACGTCCTCGCTAGCCTACGACGGGTATGGGTGTTGGGAGACATCGCCCAGAGATGGATTCTGAGACACGAATCCAGGCCCTACGGGGCGCAGCAGGCGCGAAAACTGCACAATGTGGGAAACCACGATGCGGGAAACCCAAGTGCCAGCACTATGTGTTGGCTGTCCTCAAGTGTTCGTAACTTGGGAAGAAAGTGCTGGGTAAGACGGGTGCCAGCCGCCGCGGTAATACCTGCAGCCCGAGTGGTGGCCG
>JBHEMF010000171.1:0-3884 GCA_046352665.1 Thermoplasmatota archaeon | reverse complement strand
AGGTAAGGTTGAGATTGTACCGGCCGTAGGACATGGCCGTTTCGCACCTCAAAGAACCCTCCTCCTGCGCCGCGATGGTCGTGCTCGATGCGCATGCCGCGGTGCCGTCCTTGGCGCCGCTCAAGGCCATGCTTACGGGCAGGGACTGGGTGGTACGATTTTCGACGTACAGCACGAAGGTCCCATAACTGTCATGGTAGCCTACAGACAATGCCGCCGGAAGTGCCAGAAGTATTCCGACCGCGATGCTTGCCAAGGCGGCGAAGCCTCGCACCTCAGGTCCTTTGCTTCGATTTCGCAGAATGGTATGGACGGATAGGAACAAGATGCCGAACACCGACAAAGCAACGGCCACGACGAAGCTGCCAAGACCCGTTGCGGACGGATAGAATGTGCGCAACCAAAGAGGATAATCAAATCCGTTCGCGATCAGGCCGCAGCCCGTGACGGCAATCCAGGGCGAAGCGTTCTCCCGCCGCTTCCATTGGAGCACCGAGCCGGTCACTATCGCGATGAATCCCCCCGCAAGCAACCAGACGCTGGCTCCGAACAGACGGTCCCATAAGCGCGTCGCGGGGACGTTCAGGACCATGTAGGGAAGTACGAGGGCGACGGGTGAAAGCATGAGGCCGGCACCAACCCCCGTCAGCACGCCCGGCCATCGCCACTTGGAGGCCCGCATCGAGCCGCAGGTGGCCAGGGCCGTTTAACCATGTGCACGGCACGGGCGAGATGGCTTCAGGCCAGCCCGATGGCCTTCTTCGACGCCTCGTCCGCCACCGTGTTCTCGTTGCGAGGCACCCACTCCAGCTTGGCGGAGCGGAATCGGCGCAGGAGCTTCGCCGCCTCGTCGTGCAGGGCCTTGAGGTCGGCGTTCTTCACCTTGTACTTGCCCTCGAGCTGCCGGAGGATGAGCTGCGAGTCGCCATGCACGACGACCTCCTCGACGCCAGCGGCCAGCGCGTGGCGAAGGCCGAGGATGAGGGCGCGGTACTCCGCCTGGTTGTTCGTGCCGGCGCCGAAAGCCATGGAGAGCACCTGCGGCTTGCCGCCCTCGACGTGCACCACGGCGCCGCCGCCCATGGGACCGGGGTTGCCGGAGCAGGCGCCGTCGAACCAGACCGTGGCCTTCAACGGCGCCCGATGGGGCGGCTCATGTTCAAGGCGCCGGTGCCAGTAACCTCTTTCAGGCGGCCGCCTCCTGAGCATCACGTGGGCGCAAGACGGCTTGGCATGGGCGTCGCAGCGATCCTTGCGTTGGGCGCCCTCGCCGGGTGCGTGCAGCCGAGACCGGAGGCCGGGTGCACGTTCGCCAATGTCGCCTGCACCCGGGACGGGACCGGTTGGCTCGTGCAGGATGTCACGGTCCAGGGCTCGCCGTCGCTGCACATCTCCTCTGGCGCGGGTGTGCTCTTCCGGCACGTCCACGTGCGCGACGCCGGCGACGTGCGGCTCGACGTGACCTGCGCCTGCGCCGTCCGCGGCGACGACTTCACCGTCGATGGCGGCGCTGGCGGAGGCATGGTGTGGCTCCTCGTGGACGGACCCGTCGGTGCCGAGCGGGAATTGGAGGGCGCCAGCATCGACGGCCTCGCCATCTCCAACATGGAGCGCGGCCTCAACATCGACACGTTCGTCGGGGCGCTTGCCATCTCGAACCTCACCGTCAAGTGCCGCACGCAAGGGTACGGAATCGGCATCGAGATCACGGACGCCGCCCGAAGCTCCTCGGTCTCCATCCGGGACAGCCGCATCGAGGGTTGCCAGGATTGGGGCCTCATCGAGTCGGAGACCGCAGATACACCGCCGCCGCCTCATGTCGATGTCGGCCTGCGGCGTGTCGAGTTCACGGGCAACGCCATAGCGGTCGAGCTGCGCGGCCACGGGTACAACCTCACGGTGCGGGACTCAACATTTGCGGGCAACCACATCGGCATCACGGCCGTGACTCGCCAGGACGACCCGGTCCTGCGCCTCGACATCGAACGCACGACGTTCCAAGGAAACGGCAAGCATGGCCTCCTCGGCTCCGGCGACTGCGGCGGCGCCATCGAGGGCTGGTTCGCGGGCGCCGTCCACAACAGCACCTTCACGGGCAACCGTCCGGCCCTGAACGTCCGCGACTCCTTCTTCCCAGGCTACCAGCCCATGGTCGATGCCCGCGCCAACTGGTGGGGGCTCCCCGCCGGACCGACCTTCGCCGTGCAGTGCGACAACGGAGGCGTCGTGGCCGGCGATCCGATCTACGGCATCGCGTCCACCGAGCCCCACCTCCTGGCACCGCCCTGAACCGTTCGAGATCCATCCGAAACGGGTGAAATACCGCGGAACCTGTTCCGTCGCATGCAACCCAGGCTCACGGCGGCGGAGACCGTCACGGCCGTCGGCACCCTCCTTGCAGCCCTGCTGCTTGCCATCTGGATGGGGACGGCCACCTAAGGTTTCCCAGGCCGCCTGCGCGGCTTCTTGGTCGCCCCGTCGCCTTCCGGATTGGCGGCGTCCGACGTGTCCGCTTCCTCCTCCTTGGCCGACCGCTCGAAGATGCGGCGCGCCACTTGCGCCGGCGTCCTGCGGGGCCCCATCTTCTCCTCGACGTGCTCGATGGCCTCCTGCATCCGGGGGCTCGCCTCGTCCTTCGGGGCAGCGCCGGTTTTGAGCTGCATGATCTCGTCGCGTATGAGGGCCGCCTTCTCGAAGTCCCACGCCTTCGCGGCGGACTGCATCTCCTTCTCCAGGTCCTTCACGAGCCGGTCGAAGGCGGCCTTGTCCATCTTGTCGAGCTTCTCCTTCTCGACAAGGACGACGGGGGCGCCCAGGCGGCGGCCCTCGATCTCGATGCCCTTCACGGCGCGCACGACGGACTTCGGCGTGATGCCGTGTTCCTTGTTGTAGGCGATCTGCCGGTCGCGCCGGGCCGCCGTCTCGTCGAGGGCGAGCTTCATGGCGTCCGACATGCGGTCGGCGTACATGATGACACGGCCGTTCTGGTTGCGCGCGGCGCGGCCGATCGTCTGCACGAGGCTCGTGGCACTCCGCAGGAACCCGATCTTGTCGGCGTCGAAGATGGCGACGAGGGAGACCTCGGGCAGATCGAGGCCTTCGCGCAGGAGGTTGATGCCGACGAGGACGTCGTACTCGCCTTTGCGGAGCTTCTCCAGGATGATGATCCGCTCCAGGGTGTCGATGTCGCTGTGCAGGTACGTCGCCTTCAGCCCCAGGCCCTGGTAGTACTTCGTGAGCTCATCGGCCATCCGCTTCGTGAGGGTCGTGATGAGGATGCGCTCGCCCCGCTTCGTCACCTTCTGGATCTCGCCGTAGAGGTCGTCCACCTGCCCCGAGATGGGCCGCACGACGACCTCGGGGTCGATGAGCCCCGTCGGGCGCACCACGGCCTGCACGCGCAGTTCTTCGTGCTCGGCCTCGTACGGGCCCGGTGTCGCGGAGACGAAGACGACCTGCTTCACTTTCCTCTCGAATTCCGGGAACTTGAGGGGCCGGTTATCGACGGCGCTCGGCAGGCGGAAGCCGTACTCAATCAAGGTCTCCTTGCGCATGCGGTCGCCGTGGTACATGCCGCGGATCTGCGGCAATGTCACGTGCGACTCGTCCACGATGACAAGGTAGTCCTCCGGGAAGTAGTCCATGAGGCAGGCGCCGGGGTCGCCGCGCGGCCGGCCGGAGAGCGGCTGGCTGTAGTTCTCGATGCCGTTGCAGAAGCCGATCTCGCGCAGCATCTCCATGTCGTATTGCGTGCGCTGGCGCAGGCGGTGGCTCTCGAGCAGCTTGCCCTCGGCCTCGAGCTCGGCGCAGCGCTCGTTGAGCTCGCGCCCGATCTCCTCGACCGCGGCCTCGATCGTGCCCTCCTTGACCGAGTAGTGCGTCGC
>JBHEMF010000170.1:0-3987 GCA_046352665.1 Thermoplasmatota archaeon | reverse complement strand
GTGGAGCGTGGCCGGGAAGAGGGCGCCGAGGTCGTGACCGGCGGCGAGGCCGGCAACGGCAAGGGTGCGTTCTATCCCCCGACCGTGCTGGCGAGGGTCGAGAGCTCGATGATCGTCGCGCAGGAGGAGATCTTCGGCCCGGTCGCGTGCGTGCTGCCGTTCGACGGCGAGTGGTACTACTCCCCCAAGCTCGAGTCGCACAACCACCCGAGTGCCATCGAGCCGTACGGCGGTGCTGCCACCGGCGTAGGTGGCGTCATCCGCGACGTCGTCTGCATGGGCGCCCAGCCGGTGGCGCTCATCGACCCGCTGTTCTTCGGGCCGCTCGACACGCCCATCGAGGCCCTGCCGCCAGGCGTCAAGCATCCGCGCTTCCTCCTCTCCGGTGTCATCGAGGGCATCCGCGACTACGGCAACCGCGTCGGCATACCGACCGTGGCGGGCGGCATCACGTTCCACCCCGGCTACACGGGCAACTGCCTCGTGAACGTCGGCTGTGTCGGTGTCATGCACAAGTCGCAGCTCACGCATTCGCGGGCCGGCGGTGTCGGCGACGTCTTCGTCTATCTCGGCAACGCCACCGGCCGCGACGGCATCCACGGTGTCGCCTTCGCGTCCGAGGAGCTCTCCGAGGCCTCCGAGGAGGCAAGCCGCAGCGCCGTCCAGGTCGGCGACGCCATCCTGAAGGAGCCGCTCATCCACGCCACGCTGGATATCATCGCGGGGAAACTTGCCACGGGCTGCAAGGACTTCGGCGGCGGCGGCCTCTCCTGCGTTGCGGGGGAACTCGCGTTCGACGCCGGCTTCGGCTGCGAGATCGACCTTGGCAAGGTCCCGCTCAAGGTGCCGAACATGGCGCCCTGGGAGATCTGGGTCTCCGAGTCGCAGGAGCGCATGATGGTGACGGCCAAGCCCAAGGACGTAGCCCGCATCCTGCAGATCGCGAAGAAGTGGGACGTTCCCGCGGCCGTCGTCGGCAAGGTCGTGAAGCAACCCGTGAACCGTGTCCGCTACAAGGGGACGCGCGTCCTCGAATTCGACCTCAAGTTCAGCACGGGCGGCCCCGTGTACGCCCGGCCCATGCAGGAGCGCGCCGTGGACCGCGCCAAGTGGCTCGACTTCCCCGCACCCGCCGACCTCACGGCGGTCCTCCTCCGGATGATGGCGCACCCGAACGTGATGTCGAAGGAGTGGGTCATCCGGCAGTACGACCATGAGGTCCGCGCCAACACTGTCGCCAAACCGCTGCAGGGCGTCATCGGCCAGGAAGGCCCCGGCGACGCCGCCGTGCTGAAGCCCGTGCGCGAGTCCGACAAAGGCATGGCGATCTGCTCCGACGTGAACCCGAACTACACGAGCCGCGACCCGTACTGGGGTGCGGCAAGCGCCGTGGACGAGGTCGTGCGCAACCTCGCCGCCGTCGGGGCGCGCCTGGACTCGTTCTGCGACAACCTCAACTTCGGCAACCCCGAGAAGCCGGAGCGGATGTGGGATCTCGACGAGGCCGCGCGCGGCCTGGGCGACATGGCGCGCATCCTCGACGCCCCATACGCCTCCGGTAACGTGAGCCTCTACAACGAGGGGCCAAGCGGACCCATCCCGCCCACGCCCACCGTGATGGGTGTCGGCATCCTGAGCCACTTCAAGCATGCGACGACGATGGACCTGAAGCGCGCCGGCAACCGCGTGTACCTGTTCGGCAAGACGCAGCGCGAACTGGGCGGCAGCCTTTACCTGGAGCATCTTGGCCTCGAGGGCGAGCGCGTGCCGCAGACGAACGCGAAGTTCCTCAAGCAGTGCGCAAGCCTTCTCGTCTCGGCCATCGAGTCCGGACTGGTCCGCTCGGCGCACGACTGCTCCGAAGGCGGCATCGCCGTGGCTCTGGCCGAGATGGCGTTCGCCGGTGGCCTTGGCGTCCGCGCCGACCTAGCGGCCGTCGCGGCGGACCTGCGTTCGGACCACAAGCTCTTCTCGGAATCCAATACGCGCTGGATCATGGAGGTCGAGCCTGGCAAGGAAGCTGCCCTCCTGTCGCACTTCGGCGAAGGTGCACCCCTGCGGCTCCTAGGCGAGGTCACGGCGGCACCGCGCGTCGTCGTGACGGACGGGGCCAAGCCGCTCGTCGATGTGAGCGCCGCGGCCTGCCGCAAGGCGTGGAGCGAGGCTCTGCCGCTGCTCATGGGGGTCGGCCAAGTGCATGGGGAAGGCCACGCGGAGGCCCAGCCGGCAGCAGGGGCGGCCAGGAGGCCTCCGGTGCGGGCCAAGGCGGCGGCCAAGGGGCCGGCCAAGGGTCGGGCCAAGGCTCGGAAGCGCGCAAAGGCGTCGCGACCACGGAAGCCAACGAAAGCCAAACGAGCGCGGCCGAAGGCTGCACCGAAGCGGTCGAAGTCACCGCGGCCGAAGAAGCGGGCTGCGAAGAAGAAAGCGCGCAGGGGAGGTCGGTGAAATGCGAAAGGACTCCATCAAGTGGGCCGTCCTGCGCATCGAGGGCACGAATTCGGAGGAAGAGTCGGCGGCCTGCATGCGCGACGTCGGCGTCCAGGCGGAGATCGTCCACCTCAAGCAGTTCCTCGGCGACGACGTCACGAAGGCCGAGCGCCGCAAGCTTGCCGACTACGACGGCCTCTGGATCGCGGGCGGCTTCTCGGCGGGGGACTACATCCGCGCCGGCGCCATCCTTGCTGCGCGCATGAAGAGCCGCATGGCAAAGGAGATCACGGACTTCGTCGCGGCCGGCAAACCCATGTTGGGCATCTGCAACGGCTTCCAGGTCATGGTCGAGCTCGGCGTCCTGCCGAACCTCGAGAAAGGGGTCGCGATGACGGAGCAGCCGACCGCCGTGCTGCACCTCAACGACTCCGGCCACTACGAGTGCCGGCCGAGCCTGCTGCGGCACGTGAACCACGGCACCTGCAAGTTCACCGCGCAGATCCCGCACGGCGAGGTCCGCACCGTGATCTCCAGCCACGCCGAAGGCAAGTTCCTCATGGCAGCCCCGGCCGACTACAAGCGCCTCATGCAGCAGGACCAGGTCGTCTTCACCTACACGGACCCAAGCGGCGCCCACGACCCCGACTATCCGTGGTCGCCCAACGGCGCCCCGCATGCCATCGCCGGCGTCTGCAACCCCGAAGGCACGGTCTTCGGCATGATGCCGCACCCCGAGCGCGTCTTCTGGCGGCGCGGCCACCCCGACTGGACGAGGACGGGATTGGACGCTGGCCGCGGCTACGACGTCGGCGACGGACGCGCCGTTTTCGAGAGCGTCGTGGATTATCAAGAAAAGCGGTTGTAAAACCGACGAAAAAGCGACGTGGCGGGCTCCAACTACTGCGGCGCCCAGGTTGACTTTGCCGGCGAAGGCCTTGCCGCCGGCTGGGCGAGCCTCACAGGCCGCGCCGAGGCGGCATGCGCTTAGGAACTGAAGGGTCGCTACCTCGCTACCGTCTAAATCAAAGATTGGGGTCTTCAATCCATTGGGTCGCATTCACGTGCGTTTCGGAGTCAACCCGCAACGCGGTTCCTTTTGCATCTAATGTCACTGCAGTGCCAGAAATAATATCCTTTAGGAGCCAGTCCACGGTGCCTTCAAATTCAAGCTCGGCAATAGCTTCCACGCGCGTAGTCCAAACATCTGCCTCAATTCCCAAAAGGCGCATTTGTGGGATTGGCGAGTCGGGCGCAGTTGGGCAAAACAGGGGTGGATCAAATATCACGCTTTTGCGAGTTCGAGCTAGCGGCCCGGGCAAAACTGGGAACAACTGTTTGATGGCGTGTCCAAGGTTGCCGACGCCCCTGCCATCATGATCGACCAAAGGGATGTCCTTAGGCTTCCCAAACTTCCCTTCAATTCTCTTCACATGAGCGGCGCCCGCCAATGTAGCCTGCAGCTTGATCCACTCCGGCCGCCGCGTGCACATCTTGTACAAGAGAATCGTGGTATCTCAGAAACATATAGAAGACAGCCGGGTCTCCCACGGGTGGAGT
>JBHEMF010000169.1:0-3987 GCA_046352665.1 Thermoplasmatota archaeon | reverse complement strand
GGCTGAGGCCGCTGTGCCTGCGCGCGCTCCCGAGGCGGTGTCGCCATGACGGACAAGCGCGGCATCGCCCACATCTTCGCGAGCTACAACAACGTCCTCATCACCGTCACCGACGCCACCGGCGCCGAGACGGTGGCCAAGGCCTCCGGCGGCATGGTCGTGAAGTCCGACAAGGACAAGGGCGGCCCGTTCGCGGCCATGAGCGTCGCCCAGCGCATCGCCGAAGCCCTGAAGGAGCGCGGCTTCACCACCGTCGATATCCGCGTCCGCGGCTACGGCGGCAACAAGGCCCGCAGCCCCGGCCCCGGCGCCCAGGCGGCCATCCGCGGCCTCGCCCGCAACGGCATCCTGGTCGGACGCATCGAGGACGTGACGCCTATCCCGCACGACGGCTGCCGCAAGAAGGGCGGACGCCGCGGCCGGCGCGTGTGAGGTGACTTTGTGAAGATCGAGATCCGAGAGCTCAACGACACGTACTGCAAGTTCGTCGTGGACGGCGTCCACCCGTACTTCGTGAACGCCCTGCGCCGGGTCCTCCTCTCCGAGGTCCCGAAGCTCGCCATCGACAAGGTGATCTTCTACGACAACACGAGCGCCCTCTTCGACGAGATGATCGCGCACCGCATCGGCCTCCTGCCCGTGCCCACCGACCCGTCCACCTTGAACCTCAAGGGCCAGGTCGATGCCGAAGGCAAGCCGGTGTACGTCGTGCGCTTCACGCTCACGAAGGAGGGGCCGTGCACGGTCTATTCCGGCGACCTCGAGTGCGAGGACAAGAAGTTCTCCATCGTGGACCCGCGCGTCCCCATCGTGGAACTCCTCAAGGACCAGCGCCTCATCCTCGAGGCCGAGGCGTCCCTGGGCGAGGGCACGCAGCACGCGCGCTGGCAGGTCTGCTCCGCGGTCGGCTACAAGTACTACCCGACCGCGACGGCGGACAACCGCAAGATCAAGCCGGAGCAGGCCAAGGCCGCCGTCGAGCGCAGCCCGGCCGGCATCCTTGCCCTCGAGGGCGGCAAGATCCAGGTCCTGCAGGCCGAGGAAGTGAACCGCGCCGACGAGGCCGAGAAGCTCACGGAAGGGGCGTTCAAGATCGACTACGACGACCGCAAGTTCATCTTCCGCTTCGAGACCGACGGCTCCCTCAAGGCCGCGGACGCGCTCATGAAGGCCCTGGACCTGCTGAAGGGCCGGTTCAAGGCGTTCAGCGACGCCGCCGCCGAACTGTAGTGCATCGTTTTCCCCCCTTTTTCCCCTCCCCAAGCCCAGGTAATCAAGTGGCCAACGATGGGAGATTCAGAGTCTCCTCCTTTGTGGTTCGCAGGTTCGAATCCTGTCCTGGGCACTCCAACCAGACGCGCGCGAGGCACGAGCGCACCGTCCGTGAGGCTGCCAAGGACAGAATTCGCCGAGCGCGGCTTGCCGCGCGAGGTATCCTTGCGCGAGCCGCAGGCGAGCGTATCCTGCCCTAGCTCGCATCCGAGCGAGCACAGCCAGGGGCGCCACATGCCGGACGACTTGGCGACCGCGCGGCCGGCTGGCGTCCAAGCCGCGATTGAGGCCCTTTAGGCGCCGCAGCGCCGACTGCGTGGCATGACGGAACAAGGCGCGGCCAGGCCATCCGGGGGGCCCTCCATGACGGACGAGAAGGCCGATTGGCACGATTCGCCCGGCAACGCCGCGACAAGGGCGGCCGCTGCCATCGAAGGCGCCATGGCAGGAGCCGCGGAGGGCATGGACAAGCACGGCCTTCCCGCCGCCACCCATCGCGCCATCGACCAAGTGGACCGCTTGGCCGAGCGTGTGGCAAGGCACCCTGCCGATCGCCCGTCGCGCCCGTCACGCACGGCGCAACGACTGCACGCCTTGGCGGGTACAGCCGAGGCCAAGATGCACGAGGCGCAGGAATTCGTCGATGGCACCATCGCGGACGTGCGCTACAAGGCGCGCGCCATCGGGGAGACAGGTCGGCGGGCCGCGGCAGCGCCTGCCATCGTCTCCCGCGACCTCGGCAAGGCCGCAGGCGCCTGGGGGACCGGGCTCCTGGCGGGTGCTGGCTGGATGCTTGGGCTTGCCGTGGCCGGGGTCTTGGGCCTGGTCCTCTTCACGATGGCGGCCGTCGCCGGCCTCACGCCGTTGATCGGGGCGGGCTGGGCGCTCTTCGTCGTCGGTTGCGCGCATGCCGCGCTCGCCCTCGCCTGCCTTGCGACCGCCCGTGCCGTGCAGGCACGCGCCAACGAGAAGGCGCAGCAGCACCTTGCGCAGGCACGCGCGGACCTGGAGCAGGTGTCGGCCCCCGTGCGGGAGGCCTTCGGCAGGCCAGCCGTTCCACGCACTCCTCCCATCGAAAACCTCGCACCCATTAGGTGAAACCATGGACAACCAAGACTACAGCAAGGACTACAGCATGACCGGCAAGGACACGAACGCCCGCAAGTCGGACACGAGCGGACGGAAGTCGTACAAAGAGTCCTCGCCGGAGGAAGTGAAGCAGGCCGTGAAGGAACAGGTGAGCAAGGGTGTTGCCGCCGCGGCCGGCGCGGTCGAGGGCTTTGCCGAGGAGATGGAGAGCGACCGCATCCCCGAGACCGCGGGGAAAGCCATCGAACTTGCCGGCGAGGCCACCCGCACCATCGCAAAGACCACAGTGGAGCAGGCCCGGCGCACGAAGGAGGCCATCAGCGGCGGCGCCCGCACCAAGCAGGAAGGGATCGGTTCGGAGGGAACGGAGCCGGACGCTTCCGAGGGTTTCGGCCAGGGCCTGGGCGGGTCGTCGTACGGCGAGGCCGACGACAAGACATTCTGACCCGACTCTCGCTTCTCTTTTCCACTCTTTCCATTCCACGACGCAAAGCTGGCTTGCCTTGCCTTGGCGCGACCGTTCGTTCCTGGTAGTAGCCTTGCCCGGCCAGCACACGGGACAGGAGTGACGCAGGCTTCGGGGTTCACGGCCGCGGCGGGGCGAGTCCGCGCAGGATGGAGACGAACCTCTGCGCCGCCGTCGCCATGCCCATCACGGCGAAGTAGGCGAGCATGAGGTCGAGGAGGCTGCGGAACGCCCACGCGCCCACGGGATGCGTCCAGGGCTGGGGCCATTCGAGGGCGCGCACGAAGTACTCGGCGACGGGGACGACGAGGAGGAGCACCATGCGGTCGGCGCGGCCGAGGACACCGCCGTAGTGGCGCTTCAGGCCGACGGCCTGCGCTTGGGTGCCCATGTAGCTCGCAAGAAGGGTGCCCGCGATCGCGAAGAGGCCGAGCCCTTCGTGGGCCCAGGGGCTGAAGGCGATGCCGGCCAGGAACGCGACGTCGCTTGCCCTATCGACGGCGTGGTCGAGGAAGTCGCCGCGGGGGCTTGCCTTGCCCGAGATCTTCGCGACCTTGCCGTCCAGCATGTCGAAGATGGAATTGACGCCGACGCAGACGAAGGCAAGCAGGAAGAGGTTCAGGCCGTCGGGCGTCGGGCTGGACTTCCAGAACAGCACCCCGCCCACGACGGCGGCGACAAGGCTCAGCCACGTGAAGACGTCCGGGTGGATGCCGCGGCAAACGCGGGCGAGCGGGTCGAGCCAGACGTCGAGGACGGAGCGGTGCTTGTCGAGGACCATCAGAGGCGCTCCGTCCAGTCCACCGGCTCCAGGTCGGGGCGTTTCAATGATTCGAGCGCGACTTCGGCAAACGACTTGTAGAGCGCCTCCGGGCTTCGGCGCGTGCCGTCGCGCTGCACCGTCCGGCGCGGCTGCGCCTCCAAGGCTTCCTGCAGGATGATGTCCAGCGCCTCGGCCTCGACGTTCTCCTGGACTTTGGCGGCGGGGTAATCGCGCGACGCAAGGCGCCGGCGCAGTTCGTCCGGGTTCGTCTCCCGGAACTTGTCGGAGAACCACCGCGTCAACTGAAAATCGATCAGGCCCTGCATCCCCTTGGTCCGGGCGGCCTCGGCCCGCTCAGCGAATCTGGCCGGCGCGTCGGCGCCGTACCAGGCGGTGG
>JBHEMF010000168.1:279-4101 GCA_046352665.1 Thermoplasmatota archaeon | reverse complement strand
GTTCACGACGGTGATGGTGACGGCCGTGTTGCATGGCGTGGTTGCCGTGTCAGCCGCGGCGACGGGTGCCGTGTTCGCAGGGCGGAAGCGGACGGCCCTTCCCTGCAGGGCCGCGGGGTCGGTGTCGAAGAAGTACTGCAGGTAGCTGGACCCGCCGGCCTGGATGCCCGAGAGGACGCCGGAATTGAGGTTCTGCCAGGTGTCGGGACCCGGCGCCCCTTCGCTCACCCAGTGGACCTCGATGAGGTTCGAGGTCTCCCAGAGCTTGATCTGGAAGGTGACCTTGGTGCAGGAGCACTGGTTCGGCGCCGGGGCCGGAGGGCCGCCGTCGCACGACACGGGGTCGGTGACCTCGTAACGCAGTTGGTAGAACTCGATCGCAGTCATGCGCGCCGGGGCCGAGCCGAACGTCTTCACGTGCACGGGCTCGCCGCGGGTGCAGTAGTTGTGGTAGCCGTCGTAGTCGGCGTAGGCGCCGAAGATGGCGTTCTCAATGACGGTCTGGATGGTGCCGTCGTCGATGTATGCCGGCATCGTGGACGGGGCGACGCAGCAGGTGCGGTAGCCGTTGCCGTCGGCGGCGGCGCCGAACCAGATGTATCCGGCCGACTGGGCCGAGAAGGCGGTGTAGGTGAGGCCGTAGAACTTGAAGCTGAAGCCGATGGGGATGTTCTCCACGGCCCCGTCCACCTCGTCGCCGAAATTGTAGTTCGTCGAGCCGGTCATGCTCTCGGCAAGGTACGCCGGCTTGGGCGAACCAGCGTCGATGGAGTCGATGAAGTAGTAATTGTCGCGCACCGTGGGCGACGCACCGCCGATCGTGGCGGCCGCAGGCGTCGGCAGGAGCGACGCGACGGCCACCAAGAAAAGCGCCCGCACAAGCCACTGGCGCTGGCGCCCCGCGACTCCGACCATGGGGGGACCGCGACGTGTGGATATGTAAGTCTTTCGTGACAAGGGCCTGGTTTTCGGTTTTTTTGGGATGGCTCGTCGCTAATCCGCCCACTGCACCGGGTTGCGGAGCCGCGCCACACCGACCACCTCGCACTCCACGACGTCGCCGGCGGCGAGCGGCCCGACGCCTTCCGGTGTTCCCGTGAGGAGAACGTCGCCCGAGTTCAGGGTGGTCCACTGCGACGCAAGCGAGAGGAGCTCCGCCACGGTCCACGTCATGTCCCGCGTGGAGCCCTGCTGCCGCACCTTGCCGCCCACGCTGAGCCGCAGCCCAAGGTCCTGCAGGTCGCGTCCGCCGCGCGGCACCCATACCCCAAGGGGCAGGAACGTGTCGTGGCCCTTGGCCTGCGCCCACGGCGTCCCCGCCTTCTTGGCGGCCTCCTGCAGGTCGCGGGCCGTCACGTCGTTGGCGACCGTGATGGCTTCGACGTGGGCGAGGGCTTGCGGCGCGGGCACCCGGCGGGCCGGCTTGCCGATGCGGACGGCGAGCTCGACCTCGTGGTGCACGGCGCCCACCCCGCGCGGCAGTCCGATGGCGTCGCCGTCGCCGACCAGGGCGGACTCCGGTTTCCAGAACCAGATCGGCGCCGTAGGAGGTGCGCTGCCCATCTCACGCACGTGACGGGCGTAATTGCGCCCGACGCAGAGGATATTCATTGGCCGGCTCCCGCGCCTGGTGACGGGGCCGGGATCGCAGGGGGCCCCGGCGACGCGCCGGCGAGCATCTGCGCCACCAACGCCTTCACCTCCGGGCTGAAGTCGGCCTTCCCGAACATCCAGCGCAGGTAATCGGCATGCGTGCCGCGCCGCAGGTCGATGGCGCATTCGTGCATTTCCAGGGCGGGGCAGCCGCGGTAGCGCCCGAACGAGAACGCCAGATGGCCGGCGCCGGAGCGGTGGAATTTGCCCTGCCCCTCGGAAATAGGGACCGGCACGCCGCGCTCGGCGCCGTCCAGGCTGCGTGCCTGTGCAAGGAGGCTGTCGAGCGTCTTCTCCATCCCGGCGCTCACGCCCGGGTTGTCGCGCATCCACCGCAGGTAGTCGCGCGTCTCGCGGGACTCGAAGACGCGGGTGCCCTTGTACTTCCCGCGGTTGTAGTGGAAGTCGCCCTTGGCGTCGGTGAAGATCCAGTGGCCGTGGTCGAGGAACTCGCGCGGCGCCCGGTCGGGGTTGCGCAGGCGGTCGAGGCTTGCGACCACCAGTCCGTCGAGGTCCGCTGGGAGCTTGCCGGCGTGGACCTCGCGCTGGCGGCGCAGCACCTCGATGCAGGCGGCCGTGTCCGCAGCGCTCCGGTGCGCGCCGTCGAACGGCGAGCCCACGTAGCGTCGGTACGTCTCGGCGAGGCTGTGCGAATTCACGAAGGCCTCGACGCGCTGCGTGTCGATGCACGGGTGGTTCGGCTTCAGGCCCGGCTGCCCCGAGCGGGCGAGTTCGCGGCTCAGGATCTCGAGGTCGAACTTGTGGTTGTGCGCGACCAGGACGGCGTCCTGGACCAGCGCCTGGATGCGGCCGGCGAAGGCCGCGAACCTGGGGCGGTCGCGCACCATCTCGTCCGAGATGCCATGCACCTTCACTGTCTCGGCGGGGATGGGCATGCCGGGGTGGACCGTCTCCGTCCAGCGCGACACCTCGTTCAGGGCCGGGTCGAGCTCGATGAAGCAGAACTCGACGATGCGCGCCTTCTCCGTGTCGAGGCCGGTCGTCTCCAGGTCGAAGGCGACCACGTGCGCGGCGCCCAGGAGACCTCCCATCGGCTCCGACCACGGCCCCGCTGGGGAAAAAGTGCGCCCATGGGGTAGAAGAACGTGGAAGGGTGGCGGCGTCCCGGAAAACGGCGCTTTTCCAACCGCGGCCGCACGCTTAAGGAGTCGAACCTGTTCGACCCGGTGGTGAACGCAGTGGGGATGACCGAGCTGCTGTTCCAGGTCGAGCTGCCCGACTGGCCGGTGGCGACCTTCACCCGCGACGTGAAGGATTCGCGCATCATCATGAACCACATCCGGTTCGACGACGACCACTTCCCGACGCGCAACGTCTTCACGGTCCTTGCCGCCCCCGAGGACTACCGGCGGCTCCTTGCGCAACTGCAGCAACTCTACTCCAACATCACTGTGTTGCGCGAGGACCCGCAGGCCCTCTCCGTCCTCGTCGAGCCGAGCCCCGACAAGATGAAATTCCTCAAGGCGCCCTTCACCGCAGCCTTGCGAGCCCTCGGCCCCGACCGCATCCTGCGGCCCATCATCATCCGTGACGGCTGGATGACGGTCGGCATCGTGACGGCCGCCAAGGTCGAGATCGGCGACGTCATCCGCACCGCCGCGGACTCCTTCAAGAAGGGCGGCCTCAACATGAAGCTCATCCGCTGGGGCGAGTACCGGCCCGAGGACCACCCCATCGGCGACTTCGAGGAGAAGCTCACCGCCAAGCAGGTGGAGATCGTGAAGATGGGGCTAGCCCTAGGCTTCTACAACAACCCTCGCAGCTGCAACCTAGAGACGCTGGCCGGCGTCTTCGGCATCTCGAAGGCCGCCGCGCACAACCGCCTGAAGTCCGCCGAGAGGAAGATCCTCACGAGCTACTTCTCCTGAACGTTGCATGCCGCCAGCCTCATGAACGGCAAACCCACCTTGCCCGCCGTGGAGCCGCCGCTGCCCATGCAGCCGCCGGGTGCCGCGTCGCCTCCGCACAATCCCATGCAGCGCCGCGAGGCCCCGCCTGCCGCCCGGAACGGACTCACCGCAACGCTCGTCCTGGCCGGCATCGCCATCGACCAGCCCACGGCCTTCGGCGGCTACATCGTCGCCGTCGCGCTCGCTTTTGTCGCGCTTGGGCGACTCGGTGTCATCGCGCCGCTGCGTGCCGTCACAC
>JBHEMF010000168.1:0-269 GCA_046352665.1 Thermoplasmatota archaeon | reverse complement strand
ACCCGTCGCATCGAAAGCCTTCCCGCCGGCCTCGTCTTTGCGGTAGTGATCGGGATCGGTCCCCTCGCTGCGTACATGGGCTGGCGGGCCAAGGGTTGGCCGGTGCGGGAGCCCGGTCCGCCGTGGCCTTGGCACGCGACGGGCATCGCAGCGCTGGGTGCCGTCGCGGCGGCAGCCCTGCTGTTCCAGGGCAACGCCCAGATCGACCACCTTGCGCCGCACGTCGCGCAGTCGCGCGGCATGTTCCTCGCGGCACTCGCCGTCGGCGG
>JBHEMF010000167.1:0-4151 GCA_046352665.1 Thermoplasmatota archaeon | reverse complement strand
CCGTGGTGCCGCCGAACCCTTGGGGGAGACGGCGGAAGGCACTTTTGTTCTTATCGACGACGGCCACGCTGTGACCGTCCTTCTCCAGGGTGCCAGCGAGCTCGCTGCCGACCCGGCCGCATCCCACGACGACGACGTGCACGGCCGTGGACACCTGCGCCCGCGCGGCGGCCACGAACGCCGGCGCGTCGCCGCGCAGCCCGAACACGACGATGTTCGTCTGCACGGTCGCGAGGTCGAGCTCGACGGCGGCGCCGGCGGCACGGAGCCGGGCCACGATGGGGAGCACCTCGGCCAGCGCCGCGTCGGACAGGGCGGCGAAGTACGCCACCGGGCCAGGCTCGGCTGGGAACGCCTTCTTCCCCGTGGCCTCCGCCTCCTTCTCCAGCGCCACGATCGTGCGGTCGAAGCCGAGCCCGAAGCCCATCGTGGGGGTGGGCTGGCCGCCGAAGACGCCGGAGAGGTCGTAGCCGCCGCCGCCGAGAAGCTGCTTCTGGGCGCCCAGAATCGGCGAATGCACCTCGAAGACGATGCCGGCGTAGTAGTCGAGGCCACGAGCGATGCCCAGGTTGAGCCGGACGTCCTCGACGCCGAAGGCCTTGAGGTCGCGGAAGACCGCCTCCAGCTCCGCCACGGCATCGCGCAGGGGTGCCGCGTCTGGATCCGTTTCGGAGAGGTCGATGAGGAGCGCGTTCTTGGCGGCCGCGACGCTGGGTGCGTCCATCACCAGGAACAGCCGGTCGAGCGCCGCTTCGCAACCCCCCTTCTCGCTAGCAAGGCGCCGGATCTCGGCGTCGTTGCGTTTGTCGATGGCGCGCATCATGGCGCCGCGCGCCTCCGCCGCGAAGCCGAAGGAATCGACGCAGTGGCGCAGGACCCGGACGTGACCGACGAAGAATTCGCGCCGCTGCAGGCCAACCTCGCGCAGGACGGCGTCGGCGAGGGCGAGCAGCTCTGCGTAGGCCAGAGGCGTCCCCGCGCCGATCTGCTCGCAGCCGAACTGCCAGAATTCCCGGTAGCGGCCAGCCTGCGGGCGGTCGTAGCGGAAGCAGTTGCCGAAGTAGGACCACTTGAGCGGCTTCGGGTCGGTGAAATGCGAGGCGTAGTACATCCGCATCGCAGGTGCCGTGAGTTCGGGCCGCAGCGCCAGGTCGCGGTCGCCCTTGTCCTTGAAGTTGTACAGTTCGTCCACGATGCCGGGGCCGGACTTCGCCGTGAAGAGCTGCAGGTCCTCGAACGTGGGGGTGCCGACCTCGTGGTAGCCGAAGCGGTGAAAGACCGAGCGCATCCGGCCGGCCACGTGGTTGCGCACCGCCATCTCGGCGGGGGCAAAGTCGCGCGTCCCGATGGGGGCCTTGATGGGGTCCACGGCGCTTGCAGGCGGGTAGTGGGCTTAGGCGTAGCGGCAAGCCAACGGGTGCCCGAATTCGCCTGACTCGCCGGCCACTCGAAGAGGTCGGGCGCATTCCGCCATGCCATGGCATTGCAGATCTCCGCCCTTGACGCGCTCGTCGGAGGCATGGCGACAGCGTTCTTCGGCGGCTTGGTCGCGGCGGGCGCATACCTGCTGAAGCAGCACTTGGCGTTGCGGGAACATGTCGGTGCCCTGGCCGCCAAGCTCGATGCGTTTGGCGACCTGGACGAGATCCTGGACGCTTATGGAAGCAAAGGGCTGGAGGCCAGAAGGCTAAAGCCCAAGAAACCCCAATCGGGTGGTGATGGCGATGGAAGACGCTGACTGGCCCCTACTAGAGCAGCTCTTGCTCGATGCCCGGTCAGGGGAGTTGACCGCAAGGGGGGAGGCCCGCCTCCGGCTAATCCTGTCGCGGCGCCATGCCCGTGTGGGCCTGCTTCCGCTTGAGGACCTCGTCAACATCGGCGTGAAGCTCGTAGGACTCCGGGTCCTGCGGGAAGGCATCGAGGCCGAATTCAACTCTTGAGCATTGTCGGCTCCGCCCCTTCCGCCACCGTCGGCACCCCGATGTGGTGCCGTGTCCGGAGCTCGCTGCCGAGGTACCCTTGCACGAAGACGCCCACGAGGCCTGCCACGTCGAATGCGATGGCGATGGGGGCGTGCGCGGGGCCCGAGCCGATGGGCCAGCGGGCCCAGACCGTGCAGATGTAGAGTGTGTGGACGGTAAGGCCGCCCGTGAAGTGCCACGCCGCGACGCGGTACACGCGGCCTTCGTGCGGGATGGCGGCCAAGTCAATTGTACCTGTGAGGATGGCGAGGATGCCGCCGCACACGCCCGCCATGCCCAGCCAACCGCCGATCTCCCAGGCGGCGGCGTTGTGGGTGAGGCCCCATAGCAGGTCCAGGCCGACGAGGAGCGGGAAGACGACGATGGGGAGGTCCACCACCATGGGATGGACAGGGTGGCCGAGGATGCGCAGGCGGGACTGCACGGCCGCCGCACCCCTTCGCGGCGATAGACCGTTTCGGTCCCGTTCGCAGCGGCGCTGGCCCTGGCCGGAGCCGATGGCATGAAGCGCTGCTTCGCCCAACGCATGCCGCAATGGGGCGCATCATCCGCAGCATCGTGAGCCAGATCGCCGTGGTGGCAATCCTTGCCGGCATCGCAGCCCTCCTTCGCGGCAAGCCAGCCGGCAAGGGGCGGTCTCATTCCAGCAGGCGCCGCATCGGGGCCCGGCCCAGCGGCCGCTCACGGACGGCGAGTCACCGCAAGGTGGCACGGAAGGCGCGGCGCCGTATCACGGCGACTTAGGTCACTCCTCTTCGCCAGTATCCGCCCCCCAAAAGGGAACGGAGAAAAGCGCAGAGGAGTTTGCTGCGGCTCACTCCTCTTCGCCCAGGTCCTCGACGACCTTGGCCTCTGCGCCCTCTTCGCCCGCGTCCACGGTGGCGTCGGTGCCCTCGATTGGGGTGGGCTCGGCGCTGGCCGGCTTGATGACGGGGGTCTCATCGACCTCGATGGACGGGGCGCCCACCATCTCGGACTTGGCGATCTCGACGCGGCGCAGCGGATGGACCTTGCGCGCCTCCTTGTACATCTTGTTGGTGAGCTCGCCGAGGAGCAGGTCGGAGAGGAACCCCGACAGCGTGTTGCGCTCGGCGGACTCGGTGAGGAGGCTGCCCATGATGCGGCGGATCTCCTGCGCCTGCGTCGTCTGGCAGCGCCGGTCGGTGACGGCGAACGGCTTCACGCGGACACGGCTGCCGTCCTTCGTCTGCAGGTCGAAGACCGCGGGGATCTTCGAGTTGCCGCGGCGGACGAGGCGGCGCGTGTAGTCCGACGTCATGGTGTGGCCGACGAACTGCGTCTTGGCGGTGAGGTCCACGACCTCGCTCACCTGGAAGCTGAGCTTGATGTGCATCTGCTTCATGTCGCCGGTGAGCTCGTTGAGCGTCACCTCGATCGTGCGCTTCTCGAGCTTCTGCGGCTCGTCGGCGAGCGTCTCGGCAAGGAGCGTGCCGTTGAAGGCGGCGGGGGCGACGACCTTGTACCAGTTCTTCGCCTTCCACTTGTCTTTCGTGCGGCGGGCGGCTTGGCGGGCGCGGGCGAGGGCCATGGATGCGGCGACAGGCCTCCCCTATATCAGAGCGTTGTCACAAAAAAGTTACAAACCGGCCTGGGCTGGCCGAGGCATGCTCATCGACAACCCGATCCTGGCCTTCCTGGGACGCCGCGGCCGGGGCGCCGTGGTCGAGGCCCTCCGGCGCAACCCGGGCCGGCAGTGGACCGTGCGCGACCTGGCCCGCTTCGCAGACGTCGCCCCCATGGTGGCAAGCCGCGCTGCGCGTGAGCTCGTCGCACTCGGCGCGCTGGAAGCCGTCCGGCCCGGCCGCGAGGCCAGGATGAGGTTCCTGCCCGGTTCGGTCGCGGGCCGGTTCCTTGCGGCGCTGGACGTGCCTGACGTGGAGCGGGCAGGCTGAGTCGCCCGGCCCCGTCGGACACGAAGACCGCGCGCCGGCTCTCGCCCCTCTGCGGCGGCGGCCAGACCCCAAACCCCACAACCCTAAGACGCCGGGCACCATGGAGCCGGGCGTTGCCCTCCGCCGGCCGGCCGCCGCCGTCCCCCGCTTGAGCGCCGCCGGCGTGCACCGCTCCTCCGGCCCGGCGGCGGTAGACCCTGGTGAGGCCCCGGGTGCGAAGCACCTCCGGCCCGGCGGCGGTAGACCCTGGTGAGGC
>JBHEMF010000166.1:0-4154 GCA_046352665.1 Thermoplasmatota archaeon | reverse complement strand
GGGTCCGATCACCCGCACGGGTTCACGTTTGATGAGGAGGGCCGGCTCGCCTTCATCACGGGTGAAGGAAACGGCGCGTTGCAGGTCGTCGATCTGCGCACGATCAATCCCTGGGACCGCAAGACCGTCCTCGCCTCCGTGCGCAAGACCGGCCGCGCCGTCATCGTGAACGAGGCCCCCCTCACGGGCGGTTTCGCAAGCGAGGTGAGCGCAACCATCGCCGAGCACGCCATCGAGTACCTAGAGGCCCCGGTGAAGCGCGTCACGGGCTACGATACGCCGTTCCCGTACACGCTGGAGAACCTCTACATGCCGAACGCCAACAAGGTGCTCGCGGCCATCGAGGAGACCATCAACTTCTGAGGCAATGCGATGGAACCACGAATTTCACGAATGGCACGAAACGGACGTTGGCTTCGTCGGCTTCGTGAAATTCGTGGATTCCCCGACCGAGGAGGGACTGCATGACATTCAAATTCAAGCTGCCTGACATCGGGGAGGGGATCCAGGAAGGCGAGATCGTGCGCTGGCTGAAGCGCGAAGGCGATGCCGTGGGCGAGGACGAGCCCGTGGTCGAGGTCATGACCGACAAGGCGACGGTGGAGCTCACGAGCCCGAAGAAGGGCAAGCTCGCAAAGTGCCACTTCCAGGAGGGCGACATGGCCAAGGTGGGCGACGTCATCCTGGAGATCGACGAGTCCGCCGGCGGCAGCCCGTCGGCATCGTCGGCGGCCACCGCCGTGCAGCAGGCGGCCACCACCGCAAAGCCGGAGAAGGAGGTCAAGGAGGAGAAGACCCTCTTCGAGCTCCCCAAGGAGATCGCGGCGGCAACGAAAGTGATCCAACGGAAGGGACCGGCGCCTGCGATGCCCACCCCGAAGGCCGCCCAAGCGCCGGCCGCCCCGACGGTCTCGCAGGGCGGACCGGCGAAGCCGACGGCCGCCCCCGCAGTGCGCCGTTACGCGCGCGAGAAAGGCATCCCGCTGCATGACGTCCCCGGCACCGGCCCCAACGGCCGTGTGTTGCGGGAGGACGTGGGCAAGTTCACGCCGGGGCCGCCCACCACCCCGCAGCCCGCCGGCGGCGCGCGGTTCTCGTACGCCGACGTCCGCTACTCCACGAACCCGGCCCTCGAGGAGCGCATCCCGCTGCGGGGACTGCGCCGCACCATCGCGAAAGCCATGGAGAGGAGCAAGTTCACGGCGACGCATTTCACGTACGTGGCCGAGGTCGATTGCGACAACCTCGTGCGGCTGCGCGACTCCTCGAAGCGCATCGCCGACGAGCGCGGCGTCAAGCTCTCCTTCCTGCCCTTCATCGTGAAGGCGGCCGTGGCGGCGCTGAAGAAGCACCCCGAGGTGAACGCCGCCTTCGACGAGAATGCCGGCGAGGTCATCCGCAAGCGGTACTACCACATCGGCATCGCGACGGCAACCGAGAATGGCCTCATCGTCCCCGTCGTGAAGGACGCCGACAAGAAGGGGGTCCTCGCCATCGCGGCCGAGATCCACGACCTCTCCGAGCGCACCCGCGCCGGGAAGGCGAAACCCGACGAACTGTCGGGATCCACCTTCACCGTGACGAGCCTCGGCAAGATGGGCGGGCTCCTCGCCACACCCATCCTCAACTACCCCGAGGTCGCCATCATGGGCGTGCATGAGATGAAGCAGGTCCCCGTCGTGAAGGACGGCGCCATCGCAATTGGCTGGCGCATGAACCTGAGCTTCAGCTTCGACCACCGCATCGTGGACGGCTTCAACGGCGCCCTCTTCGCGAACACCCTCCTTGCCTACCTCGAGGACCCGCAGCTCCTCTTGCTGGAGACGCTGTGATGGGTGTGGTCGAGCAGGTGCCGCCGGAGCAGGGGCGGGCGGCAAGACCGGGTGCCCCTCCGCAATCCGTCTATGACCTCTGCATCATCGGCGCCGGTCCCGGCGGCTACGTGTCCGCCATCCGCGCCGGCCAACTGGGCTTGAGGACCGTCCTCGTCGAGGAAGGAAAAGTGGGCGGCGTCTGCCTGAACGTCGGCTGCATCCCTTCCAAGGCCGTGATCTCCGCCGCGAAGGACCACAAGCACGCCACCCAGGGCGCCGCCAAGGGCCTCACGTACGGCACCGCCGCCGTGGACATGCACAGACTCGTTGCGTGGAAGCAGTCCGTCGTGGACAAGCTCACCGGCGGCGTCTCGCAACTCCTCAAGGCCAACAAGGTCGAGATTGTCTCCGGCCGCGCCACGTTTCTTTCCACGGACGCGGTCGAGGTGGTCTCCGGCAAGGAGAAACGCACCATCCAGGCGCGCCACTTCGTCGTCGCGACGGGGTCGTCCACGATCGAGATCCCGGGCTTCAAGTTCGACGAGAAACGCATCGTCTCCTCCACGGGCGCGTTGGAGCTCTCCGAAGTCCCGAAGCACCTCGTCGTGATCGGCGGCGGCGTCATCGGACTCGAACTCGGCTGCGCCTACGCCAACCTCGGCAGCAAGGTCACCGTGGTCGAGATGATGGACCAGCTCGTCCCCGGCGTCGACATCGACGTCGCAAAGGGGCTGGAAAGAATCCTGAAGCGCCGCAAGTTCGACATCCACCTGCAGGCGCGCGCCAAGGAGGCAAAGCCGTCCGGGGCCGGGCTCAAGGTCACGTTCGAGGCCGCCGGCAAGGAGCAGGCATTGGACTGCGACGTCGTCCTCGTCTCCGTCGGCCGCCGCCCGAACACCAAGGGACTCGGCCTGGAGAAGGCCGGTGTCCGGCTCGACGAGCGCGGCTTCGTCCCCACCGACATGCAGAAGCGCACGAACGTGCCGAACGTCTTCGCGATCGGCGACGTCACCCTCGGACCGATGCTCGCCCACAAGGCGTCCAAGGAAGGCATCGTCGCCGCCGAGGCCGCAGCGGGGCAGAAAGGGGCGGCCGCGGACTGGGCGACCATCCCGGGCGTGATCTTCACGGACCCCGAGATCGCCACCGCCGGCATGACGGAGGTGCAGGCGCGCGCCGCCGGCCACGACGTCAAGGTCGGCACGTTCCAGGTGGGGGCCCTCGGCCGGGCCATGGCGGCAAGCGAGACGGATGGTTTCTACAAGCTCGTCTCCGACGCCAAGACCGACCGCCTCCTCGGCCTACACATCCTCGGCCCCGGCGCCTCCGACCTCATCTCCGAGGCAGTACTCGCGTTGGAGATGGGTGCGACCATCGAGGACCTGGCGCTCATGGTGCACCCGCACCCGACTCTGTCCGAAGGCATCATGGAGGCCGCCGAGGCGCTGCACGGCAAGGCCATCCACGCCGTGAACCGGTCGTAGGCCGTCACGTTCTTCCCGCCGTCGCGCCATGGTCGCCCATGCGTTCCTGGGCGGTGGCCGCGGCGTTGGCGGTCCTCGTGGCCGGCTGTGCGACGGCACCTGCGAAACCAACGGCTTCGCACGTCACGCCCAAGGCGACGACCGCCAGCGCACCCACCTCTGAATCGACGACTGCGCCTTGGTCCCCGACGACCTCAAAGGGGACGACGACGGCGCCGCCACCGCCGACGATTCCACCGCCAACGACTCCCCCACCGCCACCATCGCCCGCGACCTGCATCCCGGGCCGGCACACCGCAGACCAGCCCGACGATTTCCCAGGGCTCTACCAACTCCACATCCTCTACGTGATCCCTTCCGACGGCGCCGACCGCCACTACGACACGGCCGGGAACCTCGCGCGCTCCATGACGGACGGCAACGCATGGCTGTCCGGCCAAACGGGCGGCTCCACGCTGCGCGTCGACACGTGCGGCGGCGTGCCTGACGTCACGTTCGTGCGGATCCCGCACACGGACGCCCAGATCCGCGCCTCGCACCAGTACGTGCGCGACCGCGTCCAGGACGACGTCGGGGCGCTCGGCTTCCGCGACGCGCACAAGGTCTACCTCACGTGGTACGATGGATCCAGCGACTGGTCCTGCGGCGGCGGCGCCTGGCCCCCCGACCTCGTCGGCCACGTTGCGGCGGAGTACCTGCTTGGCGAACCGCCCGGCGCGCCGGCCTGCGGCCGACCGAGCTGATGGAGGGCATCTACGCGCACCGCAACTGCGACGCGGCGCGTCACCTGTATCGCGTCGCCAGCGGCCTCGACTCGATGGTGGTCGGCGAGTCCGAGGTGCAGGGTCAGGTCAAG
>JBHEMF010000165.1:301-4170 GCA_046352665.1 Thermoplasmatota archaeon | reverse complement strand
AAGATCCCAGATTCGTTCCTGACCCGTTGCGCTAGGATGGCGCGCCAGAATCGGCGGGCTTGCGAAACCTGGAAATCAGGGTCTTTGCCCCCTACGTTGACCTTCTTGGCCCACCTAGGTCCGATAGATCTGAGGTCCCGCGTGCAGGACGTCGCCCGACATCCTTTTTGCGCGGATGCGGTCGCCACGGCGTGCCCGGTTGCTCGAAGTGCCCTGCCGCGGCCGTGGTGCACCTGCGGTACGCCGGGACGAGCCTGTGCCGGGAGCACTTCCTGGAATTCTTTGCGCGCCGCGCCAAGCAGGAGGTCGCGAAGCAGGGCCGCCTGCCCGAGGGCACCTTGGCCGTCGCACTGTCGGGGGGCAAGGACTCGGCGTCGGCGCTGCATTTCCTGCACGGCCTGGCATCCGGGAACCCGCGCATCCGGTTGGTGGCGGTCACCGTGGACGAAGGCATCGCAGGGTACCGCGACGCGGCGATGGAGTCCTGCCGGGCCCTCACGGCGCGGCTGGGTGTCGAGTGGCGAACCGTGCGCACGCGCGACCTCGCCGGGTACACGATCGACGATTACGCCGAGGGCACGGCCGGCCCCAAGGGCGAAACCCTCCCGGGCACGGCGCGGCCGGCATGCGGGCCGTGTGGCGTCTTCCGGCGCGAAGGCATGAACCGCCTCGCCCAGGAGGCGGGCGCCACCGCCATCGTGACCGGCCACAACCTGGACGACATGGCGCAGACCATCCTCATGAACCACCTCAAGGGGGACGTCGCCCGCCTCGCCCGTCTTGCGCCGCACGACTCCGCCCAGGACGGCCTCGTGCCGCGCCTCATGCCGTTCCGCACCATCCCCGAGAAAGAGGTCCTCCTGTACGCGGTCCTGAACGGCATCGAGTTCCACGGCCACCCCGGCGCCGGCGGCGAGGGCCTGGCGGAATGCCCGTACGCCGCGCGCAGCCACCGCTTCGCCCTGCGCCACGTCCTCGTCGGCCTCGAGGAGACGACACCGGGGACGCGGCACGCCCTCGTGCGTGGCCAGGAGCGGCTGAAGCCGATCCTGCAGGCGGCCATGCCGGCGGGACCGATGGCCGTGTGCGCAGAGTGCGGGCAGCCGACGAGCGGCGACGTGTGCGCGGCGTGCCGGTGGCGGGCGTAGGCATCGGGCCTGGAATCGGAAATGCACCGGTTCGAGGAGGTGCCGCGCCCAGCAACGGAAACCACGGAAGGCACGGAATCGCGAAGGCACCTCCTCGACATGCCGAACGATTCCGGTGTACGTGCTCGTAACAACTGCTAGCAAGCGGTTCCTGCAGTCCGACGACGGCGACGTCCGCGTCGCGCGAACCGTCTTGATGTCCGCGCGGGAGGGTCCTTGCCACCGCTCAACTGTCCATTTTGGCCAATGAAACGGTCATCGAATGACCATTGTCCAGAGATGGCCATCGCCGTTTTCCTGTTCACGCCGTCGAAAACGAGGTCCGCGAGCAAACCTAAGGGAACACGGGTGGCGTGGCGGTGTCAATTGCAGTTGGCCAGCGGTGCTCCCGCTGGGCCGCGTCGCAACAGGGCGGCCGAGGGGGTTGCCTACGGTGGCGGTCCGTCGACGCTGGCCCGCGTCCAGCCGCATGCGACGGCTTCGGAGGCGCAATACGCCCGCATCATCCCATTGAACACCCAGCGCATGAACCGCTGCCGCCACCGGGGCACCTGGGTGCATTGCCAAAGAATCATCGCGAAGTTCCATGAGCATGGATGCCTGGACGGTCAGCATTCGCGTGAGGAAGTTTGGTCCGCTCCCCAGTTGCTCATAGGACTTCGTCTCCTTGATGTCGGTCTCGACGCTCCACCGGTCTTCCAGGTACGTGGAGTACGTGTACTCGGCCCACTCGTGCGTTGCTGGGCGGTTGGTGGCGAAGAAGATGGGAAACATGTTCTTGCGATATTCCAGCTTCTCGTCCGGCCTGAACTGATACCCGCGCGGCGGGGCGTAGCCGTAGACGACCGTCAGGGTACGACCGAACCCCTGGAACGGCTCGCGGACCTCCGATGCCACGAGCACGTTCCTACGCCCGGCTACGGGCTCCGCCCTACTCCACGCGTGGCGGGCACCCTCCTCCAAGTTGCGCGTGAGCTCGCCATCCTCTTTTTGGCGCTGCCGCCGGCGGCCTTCTCGCGTGTCCTGTGAACCACTTTTCGTTCCAGGTCCCGTTAGGCGGACGATGAAGTCGAGCTTGGCCTCAAGCAACTTCCGCAGACTGGCGCTCCCGGACCACCGGCGGTCAATGAGGATTTCCACGACATGGATGTTGTACCGCCGCAGTTCGGCGACGACGGGCGCGATTCCGTCGAGAAATTTGTCAGGGCTGGAGAAGCCCTCGGTGGCGTACGCTTCCAGGCCAACCCGCTTGCCGTCCGGGAAGAGCGCTTCCAAGGCCATGTATTCGTGCCCCAGGAAGTCGGAATCCCGGAACTTGTCGTGCCGGAGCCCGCTTTTACGCATGGCCTGCCGCACCTTGATGGCGCGTTTCCGCCAGCGGATGCGCCTCCCGCTGGCGGTAGTCGCTTTCTGGCCGCGCTGCGCTGCTCGGGATGAGGAGCTCTCGTCGCGCTCGTCCAGCACGAGGCTGATGCGCAGCTGTCCCGTGAAAAAGGCGTAAGCCGCCGCTTGGATGATGGCCAGTTCCCGGCCTTGCTTGCGGAGGTCCTTCTCCGTCCGCGCGGCAAGCACGCGCTCATAGAAATTCGACTTGGACGGACTGCATGCCCCGATTGATGCAGCGTCTTTCCTCTGTTCCTCGGCGCTTCCCCTGCATGTTGGATTGGCGCCGAACTGGCCGCGGACAAGGACGTCGACGTAGTCGAGGTCTTGGAAGCCCTTGTAGTGTGCCTTCGTGGACGCCACAAGTGGCTGCAGTTGGGCGGCGAGTTGTGGTGACGGGTCGTGGGCGTTGATGGCACTGAGCAATGCGTCCCAGACCTTGTCAAGACGCTGCTGTCCCTGCACACCGCCGTGGGACATGTGCTCCAGCGCAACCTGGCGAGCGTTTGCCTCGACGAGCCGTCGAGCGGCGCGGACTGCGGCGTCGGCGGCCTGGCGAGTCATTGACTGACTCCGTAGCACCACTTGCGACGGTCGGAGCGGCTGTGCTCCTTCGTCCAGCCGTGCTTCGCGGCTTCACTGCGGAACTGGGCCGTGAAGACGACTTGGCTGAACCTTTGGCGGACCTTTCCCTGCTGCATGGCATCCAGGTCGGGCCACTCCGGGAGGGCACGCGCCAGAATCAAGTCAACGTCGTGCAACTTGCCCATGCCAAGTTCGGCAGCGGCGCCAAGAATCATGGCGCCCGTGATGACGGGCTGGCCCTCAACCTTCAGCGTCTCCACGCCGGTGCCGCAAACGGCGCGGATGTCCTCCAGCAGGCGGCGCAAGCCGCCCATGGGGACCGATGCGACCCGGATGTCGAGCGAGCCGGCACGCAGTTGCAAGCCCAGGAAGGCGGGCGGCGGTGGGTCGAGGGCAATCGGGGCGTGGGCGAGCACGGCGCGACTCCTGGCCCCACGTACTTGTGTTCTCGGGACCGGAGAGGGTTCGGGCCTGACCGCCTCAACCTCGCGCGAGGACGGCCGGATGGACTTGCTGGCGCCGAAGTCGGGTGCAACTGAGCGCACCTGGTTCTCATCGGCGGGCGAGGGGGCAGGTCCCGAGGGCCAGCGTTCCTTCCGCCCTTGGCTGCGTACGGCGGCCGGGGGTGGGCCATCGCGGCCTTGCGTTCGGTAGCCTCGGTGACGTCGCCGTTCTTGCCGCGATCGATCGTGCGCAGCCAGCCCTTGAGCGAGACCTCCTCGCCGGGCTTGTACAGCCTGCGATCGTCCACCA
>JBHEMF010000165.1:0-291 GCA_046352665.1 Thermoplasmatota archaeon | reverse complement strand
CTCGATGTACAGCGCCTTCCTGACCTCTTCCATCTTGGTAAAGCCCGCATACACCCTGGCGTTGTCAACGTGGTAGCACCACGCGCCGACGCGTGGTGCGGTGCCTTTACCGAGCCACCGCCTTGCGCACGCGGGCGCCGTGCACTCGTACTTGGCCAGCGTCCCAGGACTCGGCACGACGCGCGGAAGCTTCTGGACCTTGCTTCTCGCAGCGATGGTCATGCTGCCATCCGCATACAGGCGGACGACGCCGTGCCCGACCTCACGGTCGCTTGCCGGGCGGGACAGGTT
>JBHEMF010000164.1:0-4171 GCA_046352665.1 Thermoplasmatota archaeon | reverse complement strand
CCCGTGGCAGTCTCTGCAGAACCCTTCACCGGGACGCTCCACTCAGCTCCGCCGCCGTTCCACCCCGCGACGCTCGCGCCCGTCGCCGACGAGGATGCGATGATGACGAGGCCGGTGCCGCCCACGTTGTTGCCTCCCGTCACGGTGTCATAGACCATGTTGTAGTCGCCAGCCAGCGTCACGGTGGTGAAGGTCACCGTGGCGGGGAACGTGAGGGCCGCCAGCACCGAGCGGAAGAGGAGCTCGGGGTCGAAGGCGTCCACGTAGTAGTACGCCGGGTTCGTCTGCTTCTTGGCGTCCGTGTCGCGGATCGTGATGGGGGTCGCGTTGCAGGACCCCGACGCCGGCTGCGTGGGGCCATAGACGCGGTCCTCGATCGTGCGGTCGCTGCCGGAGACGAAGACCTCCGTCACCAGCCTGCCGCCGCACTTGCCGTTGGCATCCGTGAAGAGGACCGTCATCGTGCCAGCGTTCGTGTTCTCGGGGTCGGTGACGCGTGTCCTCAGGTGGACGACGTCCGTGATGGAGGAGATGGAGCCGCCCGCCACCGTGACCCATTGCTCGGCGAGGCCGTACAGGTCCTGGCCATTCTTCTGGACGATGGTGAGCTGGTTGGAGCTCACGGCAAGGCCCGCTCCCGTGCCGGCGGGGCCGAAGGTGAGCGTGCCCGGCCGGTCGTGCTCCTGGAACAGTGCGAAGCCCTCGGCGGCGCGCATGCTGAGTGGCTCGGAGATGGGGACCTGCGTCTGGTTGCCGACCTGGCGGTCGAGGCCCGACTTGATGGCACCCATCTGGCGCGCCACGTCCTCCATGAGGGCACCTTCGCGCTGCTTCTGCCAGACCGGGACGAATTGCGTCTGGATCGTGACGAGGGTCACGACGAAGAGGCCGAAGACCAGGATGGCACCCAGGACGTTGGAGACGCCGTCCTCCCGCGCCGCGAAACGGTTGGCCTTCATGTCGTGGCCACCCGCGCGTAGTCGAGTGTGAGCACACCGGGCGTGCCGCCCGCGGGTGTGGCGTCCACGAGGCGGACCTTCACGTTGCCGCCGGCCTGGAACTCCGTCGCCGTGAGCAGGTACGAGAAGGGGCTGAGGCTGCCCGCGCTGAGGCCGCCGCGGTTGGTGAACTTCGCCGCCGTCCAGTCGTACACCCAGACCTGGTACGTGTCCACGGAGGTCATGTAGCTCATCTGCAGCGTGTGGATGCCGAGGTTGCCGTTGGGGATGCCCGTCCAGTCGAGCCCGAGGCGCGAGGCGTAGTTCGAGGCGACACCGGGCTGGTACGTGACCGCGACCTGGATGCAATTGACGAGCGCCGTCGCCGTCCCGATGGTCGTGCCGGTGACGACGGTGTGCAGGCTCGCAAGGTCCGCGACCGTCCAGGCGCGGTCGGCCGTGACGTCGAGGGCCGGGAAGGTCGTGTCGGCGACGGAGGTCGTGATGGTGTACGCCTGGCTGGTGGCGCCCGGTGTGGCGCCGATCTTGTAGCTCAACGTCACCGTCGGGTCGGGAGCCCCCGCAACGGAGCGCTCGGCGACGAGGATCAACGTCACGGTGCGGATGCCCGTGCTGCCGCCCGGCGCCGTGTACGTCGTGACGTCGACGTATTGGCCAGCGGTGAGTGTAGTGCGGCTGGCGTCGCACACTTTGGCGTTGTTCACGGTGGTGCCCGTCCCGCTTGCCGCGGTGCCGACAATCGTCGCGGTCTGCGTCGCGACGTCCGTGATGGTGCCGGTGGCGCCGGAGTCCGTGCCCGACTGCATCTTCGCGAAGTTGGCAAGGCTTCCCACGTAGGCCGTCCCCGTGTTGGGGTAGCTGAAGAGGTCGATGGGGTCGGACGGGCGCGTGCTGGTGCCCGTGTTGGCCTTGAGGTCCTTCATCTGGCGCAGTTCGTATTCGAGGGCCTGCGTCGAGTACGTCGCCCAGGTCTGCGTCGGGATCGCACCCTGCCACGTGCAGCAGGGGCTCGACACGGTCTTCGCCATCGGGGTCGCGACCTTGGCGAAGGCGGTGCCGGGGTTGGCGCGCCACCAGAGCTCCGGCACTGCGTTCGGGTCCACGCCGCTGCAGTCGTCGGTGAGGGTCGCCGTGACCGTCACGGCCGTTACCATGGTGCTCTGCACGTCGGCGGGGCTCTGCGCGAACGAGGAGACGGTGGGTGCTGCGGTGTCGAAGACGCACGTCGCGCCGCTGGGGAGCTGCCCGGGGACCAGGGTCGCCTTGGCCATGAGTGTGGTCTCCGCCCCCTTGTTCACGACGTTCATGGCGACGACGTCCGTTGCGGCGAGGAGCGTCGTCCGCGACCAGGTCTCGCCGACGGTGAGTTCGCCGTCGCTGAAGGCGCCGCCCAATTGCGAGGCGCCGGTCAATGTGGTGGCGACACCGTTCACGCTGTACGCGATCGTGACGTCGGAGGCCTGCAGCGCCTCGCCGCCGTTGTGGGTGAGCCGGAGGCTCTCGTCGCCAGTGCCCCAGCCGCCCGCACCCGGGTTCAGGGTCACGGCGACGGCTGCGATGGGGCTCGGCTCCGGACCCTTGAAGGAGAACAGGAGCAGGGCGAAGGCGCCCGCCATGAGGACCGTGATGGCGACGAGCAGGATGGAGCCAAGGACGTCGGAGATGCCCTCGTCGTCGCTTGCCAGTCGGGCGCGGCGGGGGTTCAGTTGGACCGCCTCGGGCGGAGCTTGCGGGCCTCCAGGGCCGAAGCGACCCCCTTCACGACCTTGTCGGGGTCGAGGGGCTTCGTGAAGAACGTCTCGATGCGCGCCTCGTTGATGGCCTCGATCGCGACGTCCAGGTCGGGGAAGGCCGTCATGATCATGCGCGGCACGTCCGGGGCCACCTGGCGCGCCTTCTCCAGGAACTGCAGGCCGTTCATGCCCGGCATCTTGTAGTCAGAGAGGATGAGGTCCACGTCCCCTTTCTGCAGGATGTCCAGGGCCGCCTGCCCCGACGACGCCGTGCGGCACGCCACACCTTCCAAGGCGGCCTCGAAAAGGTCGCAGAGCGACTCCAGGATGTCGGGCTCGTCGTCCACGATGAGGACGGCGCGCTTGTTGGACGTGGGGGGTTGGGCCATCGTGCGAAGGTCTCCGGCGGTCGCGGGCCTGGATTTGCCCGGTTTGGCTTTATGAGGTATCGCGCGCCGTCTTATATCGTTTGACTAGGCAAAGCCGGCGTGGTCGCGGCGCGCTGGCCGGACCGCCCAGCCGGTGCTGCGGCGTGGCAAAGGTCTTGGACTCGAATGCATCCTCCCCCCTTGCATGCAGCCCCGCGCCGCCGCGCCGCACATGTCCGCCGCGGATCCAGACGTCTCCTGGCGCTCGACGCCATGGGGGGCATGATGTTGGCGCTGCCCGGCGACGACGAGGCTGGGGCCGCCCAACCGGGTCTTGCCAAGGGCAACACGCCCCAGGCCGGGCTCTTCGGCGACCTCCTGGACCGGTTCACGGAGATCGTGGGTCCGGCCGCAAGCGAGGCGACGTTCCACTACGCATCCTTGCAGGAAGGGATGCGGCTGGGCAGCGGCCACGGCCCCAAGGAGCTCGCTGCCGCCCTCGCCCGCGTCGATGGCGTCGTGGGGCAACGGAGCCGCGTGCTGGAGGACCGCGCCGAGGCCGTCCGCATCGCGGTGGCCGGGTCGTCGCTCTTGGCTTCCGGGAACCCGGTGCGGCAGGCCGTCGTGCGCGGCCTCATCGAGGGGATGCTGCGCGTCGTGCGCGGCCGCCCGTACACGGGGCGCGTGGTGCCGCCGGCCGCAGGCGCCACGGCCGCCGAGGTCGTGATCGAGTTCCGCGCGGAGGCGGCCAATGCCCCCTCCTGAAGGCATGGACCTGCGCAAGCTGTTCGAGGTCTGGGTGGATTCCGACCTCAAGGCGCAGATCATCGTCGGTTCCATCCGGCACCTCGGCGACGTGAACGAGGCGCTGGACGCCGGCGCCAGCGGCCTCAGCACCAGCCAGGCGCCGCACCAGGTCGGCCGCCTCGCGCGGCGGCAGCGGACCGCGCCGCAGCCGGGCCTGGAGGCTGCCGCCCTCGCTGACCGCGAAGCGGCGCGGCGAGGTCGCCATCCTGCGGCTGTCGCGGCCGCAGAAGCGCAACGCGCTGGACGACACCACCATCCTCGGCATCGAAGCCTTCTTCAAAGCCCTGCCGAAGGACATCAAGGC
>JBHEMF010000163.1:0-4176 GCA_046352665.1 Thermoplasmatota archaeon | reverse complement strand
CCTGCACTTCCGCCAGCACTTGAAGGACGAGATGGCCCACTACGCCGCCGACTGCTGGGACGCCGAGTTCCACAGCGACCGCTACGGCTGGGTGGAGTGCGTCGGTGTCGCCGACCGTGGAAGCTACGACCTCACCCAACACGCACGCCACTCCGGCACCGAGCAGGCCCACCCCGTCACGGGCGAAGTGCTGCGCCGACTCAACCCGGAATTCCTGCGCTACGTGAAGCCGCCCGCGCAGCCAGTCATCTTCACCGCGGACGACTGGGTGCCGTCGAAGAAGTTCTTCCCGGCGTTCAAGCAGAAGGCGAAGGGAACCGAGTGGGCGATGGCGCATGCGAGCCCCTTCGCGCACGCCGCCGCAAAGCACGGCGTCGTCGCGGCGGACTGGACGCTGCGCGGCGACGAGTGGCTCCTCACCGAGAAGGTGGTGCGGACGGAGCCGGCCACGCAGCCGCTCAGCCTGGAGGTCGATGGGGCGGCCGTCGAGGTGCCCGCCGACTGCTACCAGGTCGCGACGAAGGAGGTCACCGTGCAGGGGCGCCGCGTCGTCCCGTGCGTCATCGAGCCCTCCTTCGGCGTGGACCGCATCCTGTACGCCCTGTGGGAGCACGCCTACGAGAAATCCGCCAAGGAAGGCGAGGAGTACGTTCGTCTCCGCCTCAGCCCCAAGGTGGCCCCCATCCAGGTCGCGGTCCTGCCTCTCACCGGCAAGGACGGCCTGCCCGAGAAGGCGGCGGAATTGGAGCGCCGCCTGCGCGCTGTCGGCTTCGCCACCGACTTCGACGAGTCGGGCTCCATCGGCCGCCGTTATGCGAGGCAAGACGAGGTGGGGACGCCGTACTGCGTCACCATCGACAACGAAAGCCTCACCGACGGCAAGGTCACGGTGCGCGAGCGCGACACGACCAAGCAGGAGCGCATCTCGTTCGGGTCGGTGCCGGAATACCTGGCGGCGGTATTGGGGAAGTAATTCCACAGGGATCCGATGCATCCGCCGCGAATGGCTTGGCGCAGCGGCCATGGAACCTCAGATTCATCAGAAAGAACTGTGAGTTGGGCCGCCGGAAATGCAAGGTGAGCCGATTTCCAAGTCTTGCAAGACCGCAGATTCTGGAGCGGTTCCAAAGGATCTGAGGTCTTGCGCGACTTGGAAATCTGACTTCGTTGCTGCCCCGCCCCGACGTTCTGCAAAAAGCATCTGCTAAATCTGAGGTTTGGCGATTCGGTCCGCTGCGCCGTTAGCGCCCTGCCGTCGAGTTGCCTGCCGCGCCGTACAGGAACGGCCGGCCGAACAACGGCTCGTCGATCTTGCCCAGGACGGCGGCACCGTCGTTGTTGTCGGCGCCGCTCTTCCCTTCGGTGGCGCACTTTTCCGTGCAGGCATCGACGAAGGCGGCGTATGCGCGGCCGTCGGGGCCCACGCGCACGTCCATGAAGTCGGCGAAGCCGGGGCAGCGCCCGGGGCCGCAAGGGCCGCGCACGAGCGGGTCGTCCGCCGGGTTCACGGTGACGCTCAGGAACGTGGCGTTGCGAAGGTCGCCGGCGCCGAGGGCCACCGTCATGTAGCCGTCCCAGCGCGCCTTGTCCTCGCCCTTGGAGCCGAAACCCTTGGCAAGGTCGGTGGTGCCCGGGTAGGCGAGGACGAGCTTGCCCGCGTCGCCGGCCGACATGGCTGGGATGTTGGTCGTCACGCCTGGCGGGCTTGCCTGGACTGGCGCGGCCCATGTCTTGCCATGGTCCTTCGAGGAGGTGAGGCGCAGCGTGCCGTTCATGTCCGTGAATGCGAAATAGACGTTGCCTGCGGCGTCCACGGCCATCGTGGGGTCCGCGTTGGCGGGCCGGATGTCAGACGTCGAGACCGTCGTCCACGTCGTGCCGTCGTCCTCGCTCACGGCCACGACCGCGAAGTGGCCGCACATCGACGTCGGCAGGTACACGCGGCCGTCCTGGTCGGCGACCGGGTGGCCATGCACGGAGCTGCCGGAGCAGTTGGAGGTCAAGGCGTCCTTGGCGAAGGACTGGAACGTGTACGCGAAGGTGCCTGGCGCCCACGTGAGGCCGCCGTCCACGCTGCGGGAGCACCACGCGCCCGCGACCTCGTTCACGCACTGGTGCAGCACGTTCGGGTAGCCGACCGTGGGCACGCCGCGCGGCTTGGCCGCCACCATGCTCTGGTGGTCCCACGGCGGCGAGTTGCCGCAGCCGTGCGGGTTCGTGGTCCACGTCGCACCCTGGTCGTCGCTCCAAGACAGGATGGAGCAGACGGAGATCGGCGCCATGGCGAATTGGAACAGGCGGCCCGTGCCCGGGTCCACGTAGATGAACGGGTCGTTGGTCTCGGGCGGGATGGACTGGCCCGTGGGCAGGCGGGGGCCGACCGACTTCCAGGTGGTACCGTTGTCGAGCGAGCGCATGACGTCCGGGTCGAAGCCGATGGCCACACCGTTGGTCCCCGCCATGCCGAAGAAGATGGCGCCCTTGCCATCCACGCCCAACGTGGGCTCGAACGTCTGGCCGCCCACATCGAAGAGGTGCGGTGTGAGCGACGGCCATGTGCCGCTCGCGACGAGTTCGCCCTTCGCGTCGTGGACGACGACGCCCTCTGGCATCGTGGCGGGCGGAGGCTGCGGCGGGGGGGTCTGGGGCTTGTCGGCGACGCAGCCTGCCAGGAGCAGGAGGGCCAAGGCGGCGCAGGCGAAGGCGGAACGCATGGCCCCAAGGGGGCAGGCTCCCGTCTTCAACCTGTTGGCAGGCCTCCGCCCCGTGCTCGGAGCCGTGCCGTCTGCCTAGACGGCGTCGGCGACCACCAACGGTCCGCCCTTGGGCCGCCTCCGCCCAAGGCTTGAAACCGCAGCCGTGATAGTCGGCGCCGGATGGACAACGAGGACGTCGCCGCCCTGCTGGAGGAGTACGCGTCGCTGCGGCAGCGCGCCGGCGACCAGCCCTACCGCGTCGGCGCCTACAAGAAGGCCGCCACCGCCGTCGCCCTCTGGCCCGACCCCGTCATGGCCCTCGTGAAGAAGGGTTGGGACCCGCAGGCGATGCCCGGCATCGGCCCCTCGCTTGCGGGTGTCCTGCGCGAAATCGCGGAGCGCGGCACGTGGCGGGGATTGGAGGAGTCGCGCAAGCGCTACGTCCTCGACGTCGGGGAGATGGCAACCGCCAAAGCCCGCAAGCCGCGCAAGTCCACCGGCTCCATCCAACTGCGCGGCGACCTGCACTCCCACACGGACGCAACCGACGGGCGCGATTCCATCCTCGCCATGGCGCAGGCAGCCGAGGCCCTGGGCTACGAGTACCTCGCCATCACGGACCACTCGAAGGAGACCCGTGTCGCCGGCGGCCTCGACGACGCCCGCATGAAGCTGCACCTCGACCGCATCCGCCGCGTGGCCGAGAAGGTGGACATCGAACTCCTCGCCGGCGCCGAGGTGGACATCAAGAAAGATGGCAGCCTCGACTACCCGGACAAGCTCCTGCGCGCGATGGACGTCGTCGTCTGCTCCGTGCATTTCCGCCACCGCCTCTCAGGGCTGGAGCAGACGAAACGCATCCTCACGGGGATGTCCAACCGGTACGCCGACATCCTCGGCCACCCCAGCGGCCGCCGCTCCGGAATCCGGCCCGGCATGGAGATCGACCTCGAGCGCATCGTGGCCGCCGCGAAGGAGCAGGGCTGGTGCATCGAGATGAACGGCAGCCCGGAGCGCATCGACGTCGATGCCGACGGCGCCCTCCTTGCCGCCGCCGCAGGTGTCCCGTTGTCGCTCGACTCGGACGCGCACTCGACGCATGAATTGGGCCAGGTGCGCAACGCCCTCCGCCAGGCGCAGATCGCAGGGCTCACGGAGAAGGACGTGCTGAACGCGTGGCCGTTGGCGAAATTGAAGAAGAAACTGAAGCGCTAGTCGGCCCCAAGGTCCTGCTGCGTCGCGCAAGGACCCCTCCAGTCCACGACGCCCACGAGCCACGGAACCCACGGAACGCACGGAAACCAATCTGCTACACGATGAGTAGCAACCGGTTCCTGCAGTCCGACGACGGCGTCCACGTCTTCGACCGAACCCGCCTCCCATTTTTTGTCATCGTACTTCCATGACGGCGGGCACGCCGTGGCCGGGCGCAGCCCCGGCCCGGCGGGGTGTGGCAGCCGAACCGCCGAGCGCAAGCGAG
>JBHEMF010000162.1:0-4192 GCA_046352665.1 Thermoplasmatota archaeon | reverse complement strand
TTCCAGGGCAAGGCCGTGGATCACCACTCCTTCGTGCAGCCTGCCCTTCCCGGCGCCGTGCCCAATCTGCCCAACCCGTTCGACACGCTTCGCCCCGACCCCGACGGCCAGGGCACGGGCGCCGCAAGCGTCGTCGCGGGGCTCACGCTCGGTGTCGCCAAGGACGCGCGGCTCCTGGACCTGCAGGTGAGCGGCAAGTACACCGGCACCGCCGTGGACCCCGCCGCCGAATCCGCCGCGTTCGAGGCCATGGACTGGCTCCTTGCCCACGTGGGCGGCAACGGCTCCGCCAACCCGCGAGTGGCACTCCTTTCGTTTGCCAGCCGCGACCTCTCCGGCACCGGCGCCGAGAGCCTCGCAACGCAAGCCGAGGGGCTGTGGAAGGCCGGCGTCCTCGTCGTCGTCCCGGCCGGCGGGACGAGCCGCCTGCACGCGAGCCCCTACGTCCTCACCGTCGCCGGTTCCGAGGGGCCCTGCGGCAAGGTCGATGCCACGCCGACGGCGCCCTCCAAGCCGGACCTTTCGGCGCAGGCCAAGGACGTGACGGTGGCGCAGACGCGCACGACGCCGCCCGGCCCGGCCGCCGGCACCGTGACGGTGGCAGGAACGCCGTACGCAGCGGCGCGCGTGGCGGGCGCCGCAGCCCTCGCCTGGCAGGCGCGGCCGGACCTCTCCATCGCCGCCCTCGCCGCCATCCTGCGCGACACTGCGAAGGACCTGGGCGACGCGGGGCCCGACGGCTGCGGCTTCGGCGCCGTCGATCCCGCCGCCGCCGTGCAGGCTGCATTGGCATGGACGGACCCTACGCCGACGGCGCCCCTCGCGAAGCCGACGCCGGTGCCCTTCCTCGCGGTCATTGCGGCAGTCGGACTGGCGGTCGCCCGGCGACGCGCGCAGGCACGCTAGTCCTTCGACGAGGTCAGTCCGAAGCAGGCGGCGACTGGTCCGTGTCTGGAGCGGCGGGTTTCGCAGGCGTCTCGGGTTGCGTCTCCTCGTACACGAGCTCCTGCTTCGCCTTGGGCGGAGGCGGCGGAAGCCCCACGAGTTTTGCGAGCGCCGCGCGGACCCCTTCGGCGTCCTCGGCGTCGAGGCCGAAGTACTCCGGGAAGGCCGGGGTCGTGACGAGGATCTTCGTGACCCCTTCCTCGCGGGCGCGCACGAGGCCCCGCGAGGTGAGTTCCGGGACGTGGTCGTACACCTTCGTGCCGATCATGTCGACGAGCTCCGACTGCTTCATGGGCTGGTGGTACGCGATGAGCGCCAGCGTCTTGAGGACCTTGATGGGGATCTCCATCGGCGCGAACTTGGCGGCGGGCTCGGCGGCGCGCGAACGCACCTGCATGGCCCACTTGGCGCCGGCCTTGCCGACCTCAAGGACGGAGTCGCGCTCCTCGTATGCGGCAGCGAGCTCCTTCACACCGTCCTTCACGGCCTCGGCGCGCAGTCCCGTGGTCTCGGCGATCTCCTCCACGAGGAGCGGCTTGCCGGCTGAGAAGAGGGCGGCCTCGACCACGTGCATGGGCTTCATGCCGGCGAAGCGGGCGCGCGCCTCGCGCTGCGAGCGCAGTTGCGCGGGAGTGAGACGCTTGGGCTTCGCTTCCACGGTGCGCGCGATGACGGCGGGCTCCGGCGGCGCGGGACGGGACGGCGGGGCCTGCGACTCTGGGGGCTCTGCATCTGCTGGCTGCGGGGACGATGCGTTGGTGGCCTTCCTGCCTTTGGCTTTCCGCTGTTCGCGCAGGGCCTTGGCGATCTCGGCCGCGGTGGACGGCTTGCCGTAGTTGCGGTGCACCTCGAGGCCGGTGCCGTCGGGGGCCACGGCGTCTTCGGCGACGTCGGTGGAGGGGGGCATCTCGTCTGCGGCGGGCGGGTGCATCTTGGTCTTCATGCTTCCACCTTCGTTGCGATGGCTCCGGCCGCGGCGGCGAGGTTGGGGGTCACCCAGACTTCCCCATACGGGAAGTCCTCCTGGGTCACGGTGATGCGCTGCGCCTTGGCGAGGAAGAGCAGGCTGTTGAAGGTCTGCACGACGTCGGCGGGCGTCGATTCATGCAGTCCCGAGAACGGCACCGGCAGAGACGGGAACTCGAGGATGCGTGTCCACGTCTCCGCGATCTCCGCCTCCAGGTCCTCGCGGTGCATCATGAGGCCGACCTTGCCCCGCATCCGGCGCTTCAGGCTGAGGCGGGCGGCGAGCTTCTGCTCGTTCAGCACAAGGCGCGCCTGCGACTCGGCGTGCACCTCCTCGAACGCGGAGAGGAGCTCCATGAGCGTGACACGGCGGTCGCCCCTGTGGCGGATCTTCTCGTCGATGGGCGCCTGCGGCAGGGCCAGGAGCCGCGAGTTGTAGTCCACCTGCTCGTCGGACCAGTTGAAGTCGGGGATGTCCTCCCAGCTCTCGGCCGCGGGTTCGCTCCGGATCACGGCGCGGTCGGCTGCCTCCTGGCTCTGCAGCTTGAGGACGGTCCAGGCAAGGAGGAGGATGCGTCCGGCGGTGACGAGATCGACGCCCCGCTTGCCGGCTTCCTGCATATAGGTCGCGGCGAATTTGGAGAGGTCGATGTCCCACGGGTCCAGGTGCTCGCGGATGACGAGCTCGAAGGCGATGGCGAGGTCGCGGTGGAAGCCGTCCTTGATTGCGACGTGCTCGCCGTCCTGCGAGCGTGTCACGATCTCGATGTAGTCCGTGATCTTCCGGCCGTCGTCCTCGTCGCCCACCATGGCCTTGTGCCAGAGGAGGTGGCGCACGACGGAGGCGGTGTGCAGCGTCGCCTGCGTCGGTGCCATGCGCTCCACGGCCTGGGCGAAGACCGCCTGCTTGGGGCTCACTTCTTCACCTCCACGGACATCATGCCGGCGATGACGTCGCCGAGCTTCGTCTCCTTCGTCTCCTTGGCGGCCTTCACGGCTTTCTTCACGAGCTTCTTCGTGGCCGACGTCGGGGGGAGGGCCGGGCCGCCGTCCTCGCCGTCGTGGCCGTCGTCGGGGGCGGGCCCGTCCTTCTGGTCGGACTCCTCGTCGCGCAGGGTGTCGATGTCGAAGTGGGCGATGATCTCAGACTGGCCCGGCGCCTGCTGGGTCACACCGTAGATGTGGCTCGCCTCCTTCAGCGTGATCTTCCTGAGTGAGACCACGATGAACTGGGCGAAACGGGCGTTGTCCTTGATCATGCGGGACAGGAGCTCCGAGTTCACGGCGTCGAGGTTCTGGTCCACCTCGTCGAAATAATAGAACGGGCTGGGGTCGTAGCGCTGCAGGGCGAAGATGAACGCCATGCTGGTGAGCGACTTCTCGCCGCCGGAGAGGGCGTCGAGGCGCAGCACCTTCTTTCCTGGCGGCTGCGCCTTCAGGATGAGGCCGCCCTGGAACGGGTCCTCCTCGTTCTCCAGCTCCATGTAGGCCTGGCCGCCGACACTGATCTGCGCATAGACGGTGGAGAAGTTCTCGTTGATGGCTGTGAAGACCTCCATGAGGGCGGCCTTCTTGCGGGTCTGGATCTCGGCCACGACCTTGGAGAGGTCCTCCTTCTGAGCCTGCAGGTGGGCGACCTCGTCCTTGAGCTCGCCCTGGCGCTTGGTCTGCGCGTCGTACTGCTCCAGCGCCGTCATGTTGACGGGGCCAAGGCGGTCGAGCGCTGCCTCGGCGTTCTTGAGCTCGCGCTTCAAGTCGTCGTAGGGCGGCACCTCCTCGCCCGCCTTCACGGCGACGGGGTTCTCCTGCATCTCCATGAGCGCCTCGCCGAGGGCCTCCTCGACGGCGGGCATCTTGGCCTTGGTCTGGGTGATGAGGCTGAAGCTGGTCTCCATCTTGGTGCCGACGGCGTCCATCTTGGCCTTGCCGTTCACGATTTCCTCGTAGCACTTGTCCTTCTCCGCCTGCAGCCCTTTCAGGGCGCCCGTGGCCTTGCGTTCCATCTTCATGATGGCCTCGACCTCGGCCTGCGCCTTGGCGTACGCCTTCGTGTTGCGCTGGATCTCCTCGGCCAGGCGCGCCTGTGGCTGGGCTACGCCGGCGAGGTCGAGGCACGCCTGCAGGGCAGGGGCCGCAGCGAGGACGAGCTCGCGTTCCTGCGCGACGGCAGCGCGTACCGCAAGTTCGTCGCCATCGTCGAGGCCCAGGGCGGTCGCGTCCCGCAAGAGGACATCTCGGTGGGCAAGTTCCAGGAGAGCATCATTGCCGCTGAGGGCGGCTA
>JBHEMF010000161.1:0-4205 GCA_046352665.1 Thermoplasmatota archaeon | reverse complement strand
GTCCGGTGCTGGTCGACGGGGCCGGCTGGGCGGTCGACCTGGTGCACGGCGCCGCCGCCGGCGCGGCCCGTCCGATGCCGGCGCCCGAAGGATTCGAGGGCGAGCTGCGCCACTACCAGGCTGAGGCCCGGGGCTGGCTCGCCTTCCTCGACCGGGCCGGGCTCGGCGGCTGCCTGGCGATGGACATGGGGCTCGGCAAGACCCCGACCGTCCTCGCTCACCTCCTCGAGCACAACGACGAAGGCCCGGCCCTGGTCATCGCCCCGCCGGCCTCCGCCCACGCGCAACTCGTCTTAGCGGATCCTCCCATCGACCGCACGCACCACCTGGACTCGGCTCCCAGCAGGATCACCCTCACGTTCAGCGAACACCTCGATGTCTCCACCTCCAGCATCTCGGTGGTGAACAGCACGAGCCGGCAGCAAGTGGACCTCGGCTCGCCCATCGTAAGCCGCGACCCGCCGACCATGATGGTGGGGCTGCCCGCCGACCTTCCGCCCGGGACGTACGTGCTGCAGTACAACGCCGTGTCGTCCGACGACGGCCACCCGAACCGCGGCACGATCGGCTTCGCCATCGGCAACTTCGCCGCTCCGCCCAGCTCCACGGACGACCACATCGACTACGTCTCTGCCGCAAGCCGCGCCGCACTGTACGCCGGCTTCTGCATCGCCTTTGCCGCCGCGGTCCTTCTCGCATGGCTGCCTGGTTATCCAGCCGCCTCGGCGCGCCGCGCCCTCGTCGTCGGCACGACGCTGCACGTGATCGGCGTCATGTTCCTCTTCCGCCAAGCCTACGAAGCCAGCGGCGCCACCGTCTTCACGGTCTACACCGGGTCCGACGCCGGGACCATCTACCTCGTCCGCTCCATCCTTGGCGCTGGCGCGTGGGTGCTTGCCATGCTGGAAGCGCTGCGGCCGACCCGGACCGGGCCCTTCGCGGCGACGCTCCTGCTGCTTGGCGCGGCGCTCGGTTCGGCGCGGCTGGGCCACGGCTCGGTGCAAGGACCGACCATCATCGCCATCGACTTCGCCCACCTGCTCTCCGCATCGGTCTGGGTGGGTGGGCTCATCCTGTTCGCGGCGTTCCTGTACGGCAAACGGCGCGAAACGCCGTTGGACCAGGTGCGGGCGGCCGGCATCCGGTTCGGCACGATCGCGCTCACCTCGGTCGCCCTGCTGGCCCTGTCGGGATTGGTCCTTGCCATCTACATCCTCGGCGCGGGTCCCATCCTCGACGTCCGGCAGCTGTTCGCCAACCCGTACCGCTCCTTCCTGGCGGGCAAGGTCGCCATCGCCGCCCTGATGGTCCTCCTTGCTGGCATCAACCGCTACGTCCTCCTCGAGCAACCGCGCAGCGGGGGCTTCGCGGGCTTGGTCCAAGGCAGTGTGCGCGCCGTCACGGGCGGCAAGGTGCGGCCAGGCCTCGCCGATGGCGCGCACCTCGGCCGCATGGTCGCCATCGAGGCGACCCTCGGCGCCGTGGTCCTCGTGCTGGCCGGCTTCCTCACCTCGGTCTCCCCGCCCGCCGTGGCCGCGTCGGGTCCAGCGCCCATGGCCGAGACCGTGACCACGGACCACTACGTCGTGCACCTCAAGGCCGATCCGCCGCCCAAGCAAGGGGTCACGTCGGAGGTGTTCCTGCAGATCGAACGGCTGGACCCCACGACGGGGGCGACACAGCCCATGCTCAACAACACCTGCGGCCGAACGACCTGCGTGACCTTGACGGTGCAGTACGACGGCGCCGCCGGCCCGGAGCAGCCGCGGGATGCGCTTCTGCACCAGGACGGCTGGTACGTCCACAGCCTGCTCTGGTCAAGTCCGGGGCGGGCCAACGTCACCATCGCCATGTCCGACCCGCCCATCTTCGAGGAGGACGCCGTGTTCTCGCTCAATGTGTCGAGCGCGTAGAAGTGCTCGACGTACGCTGCATCCGAAACGCGCCAGGCTGGGCTGGACCTCCAGCCGCTGGACGTCCGCCAGCCGAGCCGCTTAAGCACGTCGTGGCAATGCGGGCCCCATGCCTGCGAGGAAGTCGGCCAAGGCCGCCAAGAAGGCCACGAAGAAGTCGGTCGGGTTCAGCGACGAGGAGAAAGCCGCCGCGCGCGAAACCGTCCGGGAACGGCAGCAGGAACCCCGCACTCCGGCCGAAGGAGAACGCCTGCTGCTGGGAAAGATCGCCGAGATGCAGGACCAGGACCGCGCGCTGGCCAAGCGTGTCCATGAGATCGTCAAGGCCACCGCGCCGGAACTGTTCCCCAAGACGTTCTACGGGATGCCGGCCTACGCGAAGGACGGCAAGGTCCTCATCTTCTTCAAGCCCGGCCAGAAGTTCAAGATGCGGTACGCCGAACTCGGCTTCACGGTCCAGGCCAAGCTTGACGAAGGCCGGATGTGGCCGACCGTGTTTGCCCTCACCGCCGTGGGGCCGGCCGAAGAGAAGCGTATCGTCGCGCTTGTGAAGCAGGCGGTCAGCTAAGCGTTTCACGACCCGGTCGGGCGACCCCTGTGCGCCGAGGCCGCACGCGCCACCCCGCTTGACGTGGCCGGGTCCTGCCCGGGGCCTATCCGCCCGGTGAGCAGACTGCACCCCTACCGACCCTGCGTTTCAAATATGGCGGACCAGTCGCGCGGTTCGTCTCCCGGGGCGGTAACTCAGTTGGGAGAGTGCCAGACTGAAGATCTGGATGCCGCCGGTTCGATCCCGGCTCGCCCCACTTGACGACAACGTCGGTTGTCCCTCTGCTCCCGTCCAACCACGATACCGGCGGCGCCGACCACGCGTGGCACGAGTGGCTCCTGTATGGCGCTGCACTGTTCGCGCTCGCCGCAATGTTGTACGTGTACCTGCGCCACATCCGTCCCCGGCGCAAGGCGGCTCGCACCAGAGATCCCGCTCCACCCCCGCCTGCGTCGCCGCCCGCCGCGACCCCCCCGCGACGGGAAACTTCATCCCCCAAGCCCCGCAAGAAGAGGCCATGACTGGCGCGAACGCGGGCGTCTCCATCACGTTGGGCGCACTTTTGGCCGGACTGGTGGCTTACGCCGCCTGGCGGGTCATCGAACGCCGCGACCCCGGCTTCCAGGCACGCCGCGCCGGTCGCCATGCCCGACTCGCCACGAAGGCGGCCACCGCGAAGCTGCGCGCGGCCACGCATGAGGCGCTCGACCAGTAGCACGCGAAGCCGAGGTCGCCCGTGGTGCGCGCGGGTTGCCGGCAGGTGCAGCTTCTTCCCGGCCACCGGCCATGCAAACCCCATGGCTGAGAAGTCCCACACTGGCCTCTACCTCACGCTTGGTGTCCTTGCCGCCGTCGGCGCCGGCTACCTCGTCTGGCGCTTCGTCCTCTCCGATGACCAGAAGGCGCAGGCCAAGGACGTCGTCGTCACGGGGACCCGCAAGGTGCGCGGCACGTCCGCCGAGATGGAAGAGCTCCCGATCGGCCGCTGAGCGCTCGACCTCGGCGTAGTGCCCCCTTGTCCGCCAAGGCCATCCCTTTCAAGCCGTGCGCCATGGCGAGCGCGTGAGCAAGGCCGTGAGCAAGGCCGGGGACCGCAAGGCTTCGTGGCAGCGGGACCTGTACGGCAAGACGAAGCCGCGCTCCGACTCGTTCACGACGGCAAGCGGCCGCGAGGTCGAGCCGCTGTACACGCCCGAAGACCTGCCGGGTTTCGACCCTGACACGCAGTTGGGTTTCCCTGGCGAGGCCCCGTACACCCGCGGCGTGCAGCCGACGATGTACCGCGGCCGGCTGTGGACGATGCGCCAGTACGCCGGCTTCGGCAACGCCGAGTCGACCAACGAGCGTTGGAAGCTGCTGCTCGCCGCTGGTACCACGGGGCTGTCGTGCGCGTTCGATCTGCCTACGCAGATGGGCTACGACTCCGACCACCCGCGCGTCCCCGGTGACGTCGGCATGGCCGGGGTGGCGATCGACTCGATCCTGGACATGCGGCAGCTCTTCGACGGGATCCCGCTGGACCAGATGAGCGTGTCGATGACGATGAACGGCGCCGTGCTGCCGGTGCTGGCGCTCTACGTCGTCGCCGCCGAGGAGCAGAACGTCTCGCCGGCACAACTGACCGGGACCATCCAGAACGACATCCTCAAGGAGTTCATGGTCCGCAACACCTACATCTACCCGCCGCTGCCCAGCATGCGGATCATCTCCGACATCTTCGCCTACACCGCGGCGAAGATGCC
>JBHEMF010000160.1:0-4237 GCA_046352665.1 Thermoplasmatota archaeon | reverse complement strand
GCCCCAGTTGGGGTCACGCCCGTGCAAGGCCGACTTCACGAGGTTGGACGAGGCCACGGCGCGCGCCACGGTGCGGGCGTCGGCGAGTGTCGCGGCACCTTCGACGGCGACCTCCATGAGGCTCGTCGCACCTTCGCCGTCGCCGGCGATGTGCTTGGCAAGCGCCTTGCAGGCGACCTGCAGGCCGGCCTGGAACGCCTCCGCCTCGACCGTGCCTTTGCGGATGGCGGGGCCGCCGACGGCACCGTTGGCGATGACGGCGCACGTGTCGTTCGTGGACTGGTCGCCGTCGATCGTGATCATGTTGAACGTCGCGTTCACGGCCTCGCGCAGGTTCGCCTGCAGGAACGTCGAGTTCGTGGGCACGTCCGTGACGAGGAAGGCAAGCATCGTCGCCATGTTGGGGTGGATCATCCCGGCGCCCTTCGCGATGCCCGCGATGTGGAACGTGCGGGCGCCCTTCCCGGAATCGACGCGCACCTCGACGAAGACGTGCTTCGGGTGGCTGTCCGTCGTCGTGATGGCCTCCGCGGCCTCGCCGCCCACGGCGTCGCCGAGCATCGCAGCGCAGCCGTCGATGCCCGCGAGGACCTTCTCCAGGGGAAGCGGCCGGCCGATGATGCCGGTGCTGCAGACGATGAACTGGTCTGGGCTGAGGCCGAGGGCGGCAGCGGCGTGGGCCGCCATGGCGCGGGCGTCGGCGAGGCCCTGCTCGCCCGTGCAGGCGTTGGCGTTGCCGGCGTTCACGACGATGGCGCGGATGTCGCCGTTCTCGACGTGCTCGCGGCTCACGAGCACCGGTGCCGCCGCGAACGCGTTCTGCGTGAAGACGGCGGCCCCCTTGGAGGGGCGGTCGCTCACGATGAGGGCGACGTCGCGGCGCTTCTTCTTGATCTCGGCCCAGACGCCCTGCGCCTGGAAGCCGGGGACGTGGTTCAGGTGCCGGTCGGGAACGACGGTGAGCGTGTAGCGGGGCAGGACCTCGGCGACGGGTTGGGCGGGCATGGTGGGCTCGGAGACCTGGGAGTTCGGCAACTTGGCGACGGTGCGGCGCCATCCGACGAGGACCATCAGGCACCCCGGGGCGCGCCCGAGGGACGCCCATCCCGGCTGGAGCCGGTCTGGGCGACCATCAGGGACCCCCTCCGACGGCGGGAAGCCCAGCCGACGGGGAGAGGCCGAGGGCGAGGTTCATGTTCTGCACGGCAGCACCGGCGCCCCCTTTCACGAGGTTGTCGATGGCGCAGCGGGCCACGATGAGGCCCGCCTCGGCGTCCACGTCGACGGCGACGTCGGCGAAGTTGCTGCCGCGCACGTGGCTCGTGTCGGGCTCGGCGACGACGCGGACGAAAGGTGTTTCTGCGTATGCGTCGGCGTAGGCGGCCTTCACCTTGGCCGCGTCGGCGCCTGGCGCCAAGGGCAGGTACACGGTGGCAAGGAGGCCGCGGTTCTGCGGCACGAGGTGGGGCGTGAAGCGGACGGGGCGCAGGGGGGCGGCCACCCCGTTCGACTCCAGGGCGTTGGCCGCGAGCCGGATCTCGCCGAGGTGGTCGTGGCCGAGGACCTTGTAGGCGCGGACGGCCTCGTTCGTCTCGGCGTAGTGCAGGTCGGCGCGGGGGCTTGCCCCGGCTCCGGAGACGCCGGACTTGCCGTCCGAGATGAGGGGCCCGGCGGACAGGAGGTGGTTTTGGAGGGCTGGCCCGGCGGCGATCATGGTCGCGGTCGGGTAGCAGCCAGGATTGGCGATGCGGCGCGTCCCCTTGGGCACCGGGAAGAACTCCGGGAGCCCGTACGTCCAACCGGAGCCGGCGTGGAAGGCCTCGGCGCGGTGGGCGCGCGAGAGGTCCACGACGAGAGGCACGTCGGGCAGCGCGGCGGCGTGGTGGCGCGCCTCCTCGCCGTCCACGGCAAGGAACACCGCGTCGGCCTGCGCGGCGGCCGCGGAGCCGGCCATGACGAGCTCGCGACGGTGGCGGAAGGCGGGCACGGATTCGCCGTACGGCCTGCCGGCCTCGGAGCCGGAGACGGGGGTGAGAGACTCGACCTCGGGATGCGAGAGGAGGAGACGCATCAATTCACGGCCCAGGTAACCCCGGGCGCCGATGACGGCGACGTTCACCATCGATGGACTCTGGACCTAAACTCCAGGACTGGGAATATAGCCGTGACGGCGACGGGGGAACACGCCTGGGCACGGATGTCCCGTTTGGGACACGGACGGGGACTAGCGCTGCCCCGGCAGGCGGAGGGCGCGCGGCGACGTGCGTGCAAGGAGTTCCCGGCGCGCCTGCTCCCAGTCCTGCGCCTCCGAGCCGCCCTGGCCGCCGCGGGCCTCGTAGAGCTCGAAGGCGCGCAGCCGGATCTCGTCGTCGGAGGGCTCGTGGTCGATGTTCGTGGCAGGCTCGGCGATGCTCCTGCGCTGGATGGTCTCGTTGGTCCGCATGGGTCTCACGTGTCCTCCGGCAAGGAGGACGACCGTGGCATGGAGGTGGGTGACATAAGCCGGCACGAGGCGGCAATGCCGCCGCGCATGGCCCTATGAACGTCCCGCAGGTGCGAGGCGCGTGACGTCCACGGCCGTGAAGGTGGAGACGCTCCTGGGGGAGTTCCGCATCATGGTTCCGGCCCTCGCTTCGCTTCTGGGGTTCCAGCTCGTCGCCGCGTTCCAGTCCTCCTTCCATGACCTGCCCGCCCTCGCCCGCGTCGCCAATTTCCTCGGCGTCCTCTGCACGGCCCTCGCCCTTGCCATGCTGCTCGTCCCGGCGGGCTACCACCGCTTCACGAACAAGGTGGACGAGTCGCCCGACTTCGTGCGCTTCACCCGCCACATGATGGGGGTGGCGTTCGTCTTCTTCCCCATCGGCCTCGTCCTCAGCATCTACGTCCAGGCCGTCCGCACCTTCGACGACTCGCCCATGGTGCCTGCGGTGGCGCTGGCGCTCCTTGCCATCTTCATTGCCGCCTGGTGGATCGTCCCCTGGGCACGGGCGCGCCGGCTGGAAGGTAAGTGAGGACCCACGACGGCCGCGGCCACCGCCGCTGCGGCAACGGTTATCGCCACCTCCGCCGAGACCTCCGAGAGCCCATGGGTCTCCGTGTCGCCATCAGCACGCAGACCCCGCTCCTCAAGCCCGTACCCGAGGTGGCCGCCGCACGTGGCTCCGGCCAGTCGCTGGAGGGACTGTACCGCCTCACCCCCGGCGGCGTCTGCCGGATGGTCCTGCCCACCGTGCGGCAGTGGCATGCCAGCGGCTTCCTCTCGCAGGCGCACTGGTTCGCGCTGCAGCCGGACGTCCCCACGATCCGCGGCTACGACGGGATGCCCCTCGCCTTGCACCACCTCAGCCTGCCGCCGGAGCAGTTGGCCGCCTACGCCCGCACGAAGGAGAGGCTCTGGGCCGACATCCACGGCCTGGCGGCTCCTGCATGGCGCGCCGCGGACTTCCGCTTCTACGCCCGCTACAACTGGTTCACGGCCGATGCCATCCTGGAGCACGGCGCTGGGTTGGACGTGGCCTACATCCACGACTTCCAGCTCCTGCAGGTGGGTGGGCTCCTCGGCCTTGCGGCGCCGGCCGTCCTGCGCTGGCACGTCCCCTTCGTGCCAAGGCTCATCCCCGAGCGGACACGGCGCTTCCTCGTGGACGCCATGGAGGCCTTCGACACGGTGATCGTGAGCACGCGGCGCGAGCTGGAGGGCCTCGTCGATTCGGGTTTCCACGGCCGCGCCCGGCAGGCGTACCCGCACATCGACGCCGCCGACTGGCCTCGCACGGGCGAGCGTGAGCGTGCCGAGCTGGAGGGCCTATGGGGGCTGCGCCGTGACGACCCGCTCATCCTCGTCGTGGCCCGCATGGACCCGATGAAGCGCCAGGACCTTGCGATCCAGGCCCTCGCCCTGCTCCGCCAACGCCACCCGCGCCTGCGCCTCGCCCTTGTGGCCAACGGCAGTTTCTCAGGCTCGCGCAAGGGCGGCCTCGGCCTCGGCAAGGCCGAGACGTGGCGGCGCCGGCTGGAAGGTGTCGCCCGCGAGCTCCGTGTGGCCGACGCCGTCATCTTCGCGCACTGGATCCCCGACCGCCTCCTTGCCGCCGCCTACGAGCGCTGCCTGGTCGCCGTCTGCCCGTCCGACATCGAAGGCTTCGGGCTCACCGCCCTCGAGGCTTGGCGCTACGGCCGGCCGGCCGCCGTCTCACGGGGCACGGGTGTGGCCGAGGTCGTGACGGAGGGCCTGAAT
>JBHEMF010000159.1:0-4251 GCA_046352665.1 Thermoplasmatota archaeon | reverse complement strand
CTCTCGCACCTCGCGCACACGTGCGAGGACGCGGTCAACGCGCCGCTCGATCAGGTGGTCGCCGAAGTCGGCGAGATGGAGCGCGACGCCCTGATCGGGCACGGCGTGTCCATGGTCATCAAGGACCGCCTGCTGGACGAGTCGGACCTCACGACCCAGTACGTCTGCGACCACTGCGGCCACGTGGCCATGCAGGACCGCCGCGGCTTCATGCGCTGCCCCACGTGCGGCGATGACGCGGATATCTTCCCCGTCGAAATGAGCTACGCGTTCAAGCTGCTGATGGAGGAACTCAAGTCCCTCATCATCGCACCCCGCATGCGCCTGGAGGCGTTGGTATGACGCCCACGGCCACGCAAGAAACCACGAATTTCACGAATTCCACGAACCGCACGGGACCGTCCGCTTCGTGGGCTTCGTGCGATTCGTGGTTCCATCTCGAATCCTTGGAGGTCTAACCATGGTCCGCACGATGCTCACCAACCAGCCGAAGAAGATCGGCCACATGGAGTTCGGCCTGCTGTCTCCCAAGGAGATCCGCGGCCTCTCGGCCACGAAGGTCATCACGGCCGACACCTACGACGACGACGGGTTCCCCATCGAGATGGGCCTCATGGACCCGCGCCTGGGTGTCATCGAGCCGGGCCTCCGGTGCAAGACCTGCGGCCAGAAGGTCGGCGACTGCCCCGGCCACTTCGGCCACATCGACCTCGCGATGCCCGTCATCCACGTCGGCTTCGTGCGCGTCGTGCGCGACATCCTGCGCTCGTCCTGCCGCGGCTGCGGCAAACTGCTCTTCTCGGAGCGCATCCGCCAGGACTTCGACAAGTCCCTGCAGACCTACCTGCAGGAGGAGAAGGACACGGCACTGCTTGCCAAGCGCGTCTCCAAGGAAGCCTCCAACGTGACGGTCTGCCCGCACTGCGGCCGCGAGCACGGCACCATCGACGTGGACAAGCCCACGACGTTCCGCGAGAACGGCCACAAGATGACGCCGTCCGAGGTGCGCGAGTGGCTGGAGAAGGTCCCCAACGAGGACCTGCCCCTGCTCGGCTTGAACCCCAACGTCTGCCGCCCCGAGTGGATGGTCCTCACCGTGCTGCCGGTCCCCCCGGTCACGATGCGGCCCTCCATCACCCTCGAGTCCGGTGAGCGCTCCGAGGACGACCTCACGCACAAGCTCGTGGACGTCATCCGCATCAACCAGCGCCTGCAGGAGAACCGCGACGCCGGTGCCCCGCAACTCATCGTGGAGGACCTGTGGGAACTCCTGCAGTACCACATCACGACGTACTTCGACAACCAGACGGCCGGCATCCCGCCCGCCCGCCACCGCTCGGGCCGCCCGCTGAAGACCATCAGCCAGCGCCTGAAGGGCAAGGAAGGCCGCTTCCGCTCGAACCTGTCGGGCAAGCGCGTGAACTTCTCGGCCCGCACGGTGATCAGCCCCGACCCGAACCTGTCCATCAACGACGTCGGCGTCCCCATCGAGTGCGCCCAGGAGCTCACGGTGCCCATCCGGGTCACCCCGCCCAACTTCGCGTACTGCCAGGAGCTCATCCTGCGCGGCCCCGAGCCGAAGCAGGTGGGCGGCAAGTACCGGCCCGGTGTGAACTACGTGATCCGCCCCGACGCGCGGCGCGTGAAGGTCACGGACAAGAACGCCGACGAGGTCGCCAAGCGCCTCGAGGTCGGCTCCATCGTCGAGCGCCAGCTGGACGACGGCGACGTGGTCCTGTTCAACCGGCAGCCGACCTTGCACCGCATGTCCATGATGGCGCACACGGTGCGCGTCATGCCGGGCAAGACCTTCCGGTTCAACCTGCCGTGCTGCCCGCCGTACAACGCCGACTTCGACGGCGACGAGATGAACCTGCACGTGATCCAGGGCGAGGAGGCCCGCGCCGAGGCCGAGATCCTCATGAAGGTGCAGGAGAACATCCGATCCCCCCGTTTCGGCGGCCCCATCATCGGCGCCATCCACGACCACATCTCGGGCAACTTCCTCCTCACGTGGAAGAACCCCAAGCTGACCCTCGAGGACGCCACACAGGTGCTGTCGCGCATCGGCTTCAAGGGCCAGGCTCCCCCCATCGCGGAGGAGAAGGACGCCAAGGGCGAGACGCGCCGCTTCGTCTATGGCCGCGACCTGTTCTCGACGCTCCTGCCCCCGGGCATCAACCTGAGCTACCGCGCCGCCGCCTGCCCCAGCCACGTGAAGACCGAGAAGGAGGCCCGCGAGGGCGACTTCTGGGTCGAGATCGTGGACTCCAAGCTCGTGGCCGGCGGCATCGACAAGGCGTCGATCTCGTCGGAGAAGGGCAAGCTCCTCGACCACATCGCCCGCCGCTACGGCAACACCGAGGCGCGCAAGTTCCTCGACAAGGTCACGAAGGTCGGCACCGGCTTCCTCACGCTGCGCGGCTTCTCGACGTCCATCGAGGACGAAGACCTGCCCGAGCTTGCGCACCAAGAGATCCAGGACCGCGTCAAGGCGACGAAGATCCGCGTGGACGAGCTCGTGAAGCAGTTCAGCAAGGGCTCCCTGCAGAACCTGCCGGGCCGCTCCGTCGAGGAGACGCTCGAGATGGAGATCATGCGCGCGACAGGCCAGGTCCGTGACGCCGCCGGTGAGACCGCCTCGCAGTTCCTCGGCATGGACAACTCCGCCGTGCTCATGGCCCGCTGCGGCGCCCGCGGCTCGATGCTCAACCTGTCGCAGATGGCCGGCCTCGTGGGCCAGCAGGCCGTCCGCGGCAAGCGCATCCACCGCGGCTACCAGAAGCGCACGCTGCCCCACTTCAAGTGGGGCGACCTCGGCGCCGAAGCCAAGGGCTTCGTGGGGGCGTCGTACAAGTCGGGCCTGAACCCGACGGAGTACTTCTTCCACTCGATGGGTGGCCGCGAAGGCCTCGTCGATACGGCCGTCCGCACGAGCCGGTCCGGCTACATGCAGCGCCGCCTCATCAACGCCCTGGAGGACCTCAAGGTCGCCCAGGACGGCACGGTGCGCAACACCGCTGGCACCATCATCCAGTTCGTGTACGGCGAGGACGGCGTGGACCCCACGCGGTCCGTGAGCGGCGAGCCGGTGGACTTCGACCAGATCTTCGCCGAAGTGAAGCGCGGCGACGGCGGCAGGAAAGCCAAGGCGCCAGGCGCAAAGGGAGGCAAGTAAATGGCCAACGCCCAGACCGTCAAATCGTTCCAGAAGACCTACGGCTTCGACAAGGACACGGCGACCCGCCTCGCGGAGGCGTTCACCGTCACGAAGGCCAAGTCGGCCGGCAAGAAGGAGTTCATGGACGCCGGCTTCACTGGCAACGAGGTGGAGCAGATCCTCCTCAAGCTGCAGAAGGGCAAGCGCGAGGCCGCGGCCCGCCGCAGCACCCGCACGAAGGTCGAGGACGAGCGCGCCTACGAAGGCTACGTGGAGCGCGCCGAGACCCGCAACGCGGACCTCCTGAAGAAGGACCGCATGCTCGCCGACCACCTTGCGAAGGCAAGCGAGGTCGTCCTGCCGCAGCGCATCGTCCGCAAGATCGTGGACGGCGGCCTGCACCGCAGCTTCACGGACGCCCAGATCAAGGAGTGCGCCGACCTCGCCATGGTGGAGTACCTGAAGGCGAAGGTTGATCCGACGGAGGCCGCGGGCATCGTGGGCGCCCAGTCGATCGGCGAGCCGGGAACGCAGATGACGATGCGCACCTTCCACTTCGCAGGTGTCGCGGAGATCAACGTCACCCTGGGCCTGCCGCGTCTCATCGAGATCGTGGACGCCCGGCGCACACCGTCCACGCCGACGATGACGCTCTTCCTCAAGCCCGACATCAAGAACGAGCGCGCCGCGGCCACCCGCATCGCGAACCTCATCGAGACGACGTCGCTGAAGGACATCGCCGCCGTGGAGGCCGACCTCGGCACGCTTGAAATCCGCATCACGCCCGACGCCGAGAAGATGGCCGAGAAGGACATCTCCGTGGACGAGGTCGTGGCCGCCGTGAACTCGGTGCGCCGCATCACGGCCAAGCACGAGGAGGGCAAGAAGGGCACCGCCGGCAAGGTCACCGTGACCCTCGCCGAGCCCAACTTCAAGAACCTGCAGAAGGCCGTCGAGGACCTGAAGAAGCAGAAGGTGCGCGGCATCGACGGCATCGTGCGCCTTGTCATCCGGCGCGACGACGCCGAGGGCGGCTACATCCTCTTCACGGAGGGCTCGAACCTGAAGGAGATCCTCGAGATCCCCGGCAT
>JBHEMF010000158.1:0-4264 GCA_046352665.1 Thermoplasmatota archaeon | reverse complement strand
CTCCTCGGTGTGGTTGGCCATCACCTGCAGCCGCAGGCGCGCCTTGTTTTTCGGCACCGCCGGGAACTCCACCAGGTTTGCGATCAGCCCAGCCTCGGGCAGCCGGCGGGCGATGAGCCGCGCCTGGCCCTCGGCGCCGACCTTGACGCAAACCACGCCGGAAGCCTCGCCGTGCACCTCGAAGCCGCGATGCTCGAGCTCGACGCGCGTCTGTGCCGCGCCCTCGGGGATGAAGCGGACCTCGACCTCGGCGGAGTAGGCGCTCACGGCCTGCCCCCCGGGGCGGCAAGGATCTCCTGCACGCGCACGGCGAGGTCGTTAAGGTCCTCCGGGCTGGGGCGCGGCCGCTCCGACTTGAAGAGGTCGTGGATGGGGCCGGCGCCGTCGCCGGGGCCCCGGGGGACCACGTGGACGTGCACGTGCGGCACCTCCTGGCCTGCGGCGGGGCCGTTGTTCACGGCGACCGTGGCGTCGGCAGCACCCGTGGCGCGGCCAAGGGCCGCCACGATGCGTTGCGTCGCGCGCATGAGGGCCGCCGCGTCCTCGGGGCTCGTCTCCTCCAGGCGGGCCGCGTGCCGCTTGGGGACGATGAGGGCGTGGCCGGTGCGGAGGGGGTTGATGTCGAGGAAGGCGAAGACGCGGTCGTCCTGGTAGAGCTCCGCCGACGGCAGTTCCCCTGCGGCGATGCGGCAGAAGAGGCAGGACACGCACGAAGGACTGGGTGCCCGTTGAAAAACGAGACTCCTCCTGCGGAGTTGCTGTCCGCCTGTCCGGTTGTGCTTTCGAGGTCCATTTTCGGCGGCCGAACACGAAAACCACGAAAACTCACGAAAAACAGCCCGCCGCCTGGTCCCCGGAAATTGGTTTCGGGGTTTGGAGCTGCGGTTGGCAACTGCGGTTGGCAACCGACCCACTTTCGAAACTGCGCCTCGTCAGCAGGGCCACGATCGTCCGACGACGGCGACGTGCTGCGACTGGCCCCTCTCAGCATTTTTCGGGGGGCGCGCTTCGCGCGCCTTTCGGGAGCGACGGTTCGGTCGAAGAAGTGGACGCCGTCGTCGGACTGCAGGAACCCGTCGCTACTCGCCGTGTAGCAGGTTGGTCCGCGTTTTCCGTGCGTTCTGTAGGTTCCGTGGCTCGTAGCGCGGAGCGCGAATTTGCTTCGGGCCACGCATTTTTTGACACGCCATGATTCAGTGTTTTCAGTGTTTTCAGTGGTTCAGCGCCCCGCCCAACCACTGCACCCACATGCACCGAAGAAACGACTTCCGTCCTCTCCACATGCGCGAACTGATGACAGCCGGAGCCTCAACTGTGCCGGTCCGGGATGTCGGCCTTGACGCCCGTCGCAACGATCCGGGCGCTGAACCACTCCGCAAGCCAAGCGAACGCGTCGTCGCGCTCCAGGAGGTCGCGGCGGCTGAAGCGCGGGTGCGAGGCTTGCAGGCGACGCCACAGCTCCGTGACCAGCGCGCGGCCGTCCTCGGATTCGGCCAGGAGGTCGAAGCCGTGGTGCTCGAGGGTCTCGGCCACGAGGTCCCAGCCGGTGACGTCGCTTGCGGCGGCGAACGGCTGCAGCCCCGCGAAGCCCCGGAGGAGGTAAGCGGCCTGCTCGTGCGCCGGGGCGCCCGTGGGGAATTCGCGGTGCAGGCTGGAGAGGCTCTTGCGCGCCACGACGGCGATGGCGAGCTCGCTTGCGGCCGCGGGGTCCCGCGCCGGAGGAGCCTCGCCCTCGGTGGCGGCGCGCCAGGCGTCGGCGTCCATCCCCAAGTAGGCGTGCACGGGGTCCTCGGGGTTGTGCACCTGGTTCAGCTCTGTCGCACGCCGCAGGAAATCCTGCAGGTGCCCGAGCCTATAGATCGACGACACGGTGCTCCTTTGCGACGTAGGGGCCACGGTCCACGTAACCGTGCCGGCGGTAGTAAGGCTTCACACCGGGGCCGGCAAGCACGAGGAGCCGCCCCGCACCCCATTCACCGAACGCGATGCGCTCGGCTTCGGCCAGGAGGCGCCGGCCGAGGCCGCGGTGCTGCCACGAGCCCTCCGCCGGCCCCAGTCCCACGTCGGCCGCCACCCCGTGCGCCTTGAGCTCGCGCACGAACGCGACCCCGCCGGGCACGTTGCACTCGGGGCGGTGGGGTTGCGGGCCGGCGCGGCGGAGGCGCAGGTAGGCAAAGATGGCGTTCGACGCCGCATCCTCGAACGCAAGGAACGCCTCGTGGCCGCCGGAGGCGTCGTAGTCGCGGCGCACCAGTTGCGGCTGGGCTCCTGCGGCTTCGGGCCTGCGGCCGGCTTCGCGGCAGCGGATGCAGGCGCAGGGCGGCAGCCCCATCCGTGCCCGCTCGGCCTGGGCGAGCTGCCGCAGGTTGGAGTTCATGACGCCGGCCTCGACGTGCGTCGTGGGGATATCCCGGTCCACGCGCTGGATGCGGCACCACGGCGGCACGTGCGACTTCGCGAGGGCGACGAGGCGGGCCGCCGTGGCCGTGTCGTACGGGTGGTATTCGCCGCGCTCCCACTGCCGCTTGAGGGTCGTCTCACCCTCCTGCACGACGAGCGTCGGGTAGATCTTCAGCATGTCCGGCCGGAAATCCGGTTCGGCAAAGAGGCGGCGGAAATCCTCCAGGTCCGAGGCGGGGTCGGGGTCGAGGGCGCCGGTGCGGACGGGCCAAGGTCCCCCCTCGTCGGGGGCCGGCGGCGGGGCAGGCCGCGGCAGTCCGGGCATCATGTGCGCCACGACCTTGAAGCCGGCGTCGCGCGCCACGCGCAAGGCGTCGCGGGAGTCCTGCAGCGTGTGGCCGCGATGCGTCGCGGCGAGGACCTCGTCGTCAAGCGCCTGCAGCCCGACCTCGACGCGGGTGGCGCCGAGCTCCAGCATGCGGTCGATGTGCGGCTCAAGGCACCAATCCGGCTTCGTCTCCACCGTGAGGCCGACGACACGGCAACGCGCGGCCTCGTTCTCCAGCATGATGGCGCGCAACCGCCCCAGCCGCACGGCCTCCGTCATCTCGGCCCAGGATGCCTCGGGTTCCCAGCTGCCGTCGCCGGGGCGGTTGCAGGCAGAGTAGATCCCGGCCGCGAACCAATGCTGGTAGGCAGGCTCCCGCGCCGGGAACGTGCCGCCCTGCACGACGACGTCCACCTTGCCCACGGCGTGGCCGTTGCGCTCGAGCTGCGCCAGTCGCCCTTGGACGACGAGGAACGGGTCGTAGCCGACGCGGGCCGCCCTCATCGTGGACGGCTCGAAACCGGTGTAGCTCTGCGGCACGCCGACGTCCGGCCCGCCGGGGCAGAACGTGCATTTGCCGTGCGGGCACGCGGCAGGGCTCGACATCACGGCGACGACGGCGACACCCGACTGCGAGCGCGTCGGCTTCGTGCGCAGGAGTGCGGCGTGCGCCTGGCGCAGGTCCGCGGGGAGGGCCGCCGCCACGTCGCGGTCGGTCGCAAGCGGCGACCCGGAGGCGCGGGCCCCGTCGCGCTTGGCCTGCTGCAGGGCGGCCCGGGTCGCGATGGCGCCGGAACGGAGCCCCGCCTCCACGCGCCCCGCGACGTCATCGGCCACGCCGTCTCCACTCCGGGACGGGCTTTCACCCTTGTCCCGCACGTTCAAGCCCGCGGCCCGCCCTGACGGGCCATGGAGCCGTGGGTGCGGGGACGGCCCGTGGACCTCGAGACGCGGTGCGTCCACTGGTCGTCGCCTCTCGACGTCGTGGCCTTCCGCTTCCCATGCTGCGAAGGCTGGTGGCCTTGCCACCTCTGCCACGAGGAGGAGGCCGACCACGCGGCGACACCTTGGCCGCGTGCAAGGCAGGAGGACACGGTGCTGTGTGGGCGGTGCCAGGTGACCATGACGCCCGACCGATACATGGCGTCAGGTTCGACCTGCCCGCATTGCGGCGCCGGCTTCAACCCGGCGTGCCGGGCGCATTGGCCACGGTATTTCGAGTCATGATGTCCTGGTTCTCCCTTCGTGTGGGAGGCCCGGGATTGGAGGATGGCTCGGGGATTTGCGATGTCATCGTTCCCGGGTTGGACTAGCAAGAGGGCCACAAGCGTCCGACGACGGCGCTGTCGAAGAAGCGCAACGCCGAAGTCGTTTCTTCAGTGGTTTCAGTGAGTTCAGTGGTTAGGCAGGGCGTCGTCGCTGAGGAACCGCTGCGCTTCACCACTGAAAACACTGAAAACACTGAATCGTAGAGTGTCGCCTACCGTCGTCGGACCGCAGGAACCCGTTGAACTCCAACGTTGCGAACGACGGTTC
>JBHEMF010000157.1:0-4298 GCA_046352665.1 Thermoplasmatota archaeon | reverse complement strand
GTACAGGGCCGTGACACCGCGCAGCGCGTTGGTGGTGCCGCTGGCGCGCGGCGTCCAGGTGGTGCCGTCGGGGCTGGTGAGGATGGTGCCAGCGGTGCCGACTGCGATCCACTGGGTCCCGTCGGTGGCCACGGCGTTGAGCTGCTGCGTCGTGCCGCTCGACTGCGGGAACCATGCGACCCCGTTCGTGCTCCTGAAGATGACGCCGCCGCCGCCCACTGCGACCCAGACGTTGCCGTCCGTCGCGACGCCGTACAGCCACTGCGGCGTGAGGCTGCCCAGGACGCTCCAGGAGTAGCCGTCGGGGCTCGTGAGGACGATGCCCACCGAGCCCACGGCGACCCATTGGTTGCCATACGCCGCAACACTGAGGAGTCCGGCGCCGGTCCCGCTGGGCTGCGTCGTCCAGGAGAGTCCGTCGGGGCTTGCCAGGATGGCGCCGTTGAAGCCGACGGCGACGACGGTCGCGGTGGCAGCGGCGCAGGTCCCGGCAAGGACCGCAAGCCCTGCGACGACGAGGAGCGGCCCGCGCCAGCCGGGGCGGGTCGCTTGCGCTGGGTGCGTGTTGCCCAAGATCACCGGCTCCACCCAGGAGAGGACTCGGGGTGACAAGGTGCTTCTGGTGAAAAATGCGCCAGGATTGGATAGCAGATGCAGTGGCGCATCACTGTTTCTTGCCGCCTGCGGCAGCCCTAGTCGAACGATGCCGCGGCTTCCGGAAAGGTCTCGTCGGCAAGCTCGAAGCGCGTCCCGTCGGGCCGCACGAGTTGCTCCTCCACGAGGTGGTGCAGGTACCGCTCCACCGTGCTCGTCCGGGCGCCGGTGCGGCGCACGATCTCCTGCTGCATGAGCCCCCCTTCCCTGCCCAGCGCGTCGAGGATCAGGCTGCTCACCTCGTTGCGCCGTGCCACGAGGAGAGCCCGCTCCCGTTCCGGCACCGAAGGCGCGAAGTAGCAGGTCCGGGAGCCGTGCACGCCTTTGGCAAGGTGCCCCTGTGACTCGAGGATGCGCAGATGGTGCGCGAGGTTGCCCCAGGTCACACCGGTGGCGCGGGTGAGCTCGCTCGTGTGGATGCCGGGCTCCGCCTGTACGGCGGCGAGGATGCGCTCGCGCGTGCCGTCGCCGTCGTAGTGGCGTGCAGCCTGCGCGTCCGGCTCCGGCCCGGCGTCGGCGGGAGGTCGCGCCTTGCCTTTCACGAAGTACCTGCGGCCGTGCACGCCTTCCCAGGCCACGATGCCGCTCTCGCCCATCGTGCTGAGGTGGCGCCGGACGGTGTTGGGGCGAAGGCCCAACGCCGCCCCGAGGTCGCTTGCCCGGATGCCCGGCCGGTCCGCCAGGCGCTCCAGGATCGAGGCGTGGACCGGATGTCGCGTGGCGGCGAGCCAGGCCATCTGCTGGGCCGAGACGCCGGTCGTGAAGAGCCGCGCCTCGCGGCCGTGGCTCTGCACCTTCACGAGGTTGCGGCCCTGCAGGGCATGGATGTGGTAGGCCACGGTGCCCCAGCCGAGGTCGAGCATGCGCCGGAGCTCGCTCTTGTGGATGCCGGGGTTGTTCGCGATCGCGGCCAGGATGAGGTGCTGCTTGGAGGGCTCGCGCTCGGGGGCCGCGCGCTTCACGCGTAGCCCTCCCGCAGCCCCGACGTCTTCGGGCGGTCGGCGGGGAACAGGGGGGCGAATACCGGGTTGGCGGCGACGGCCTTGGCCATCGAGGGGAACTGCTGCACGCAGGAGCGGAGCCGGTCGGAGGCTTCCACCCATTGGCCCTGCATAGCGTGCATGTGGGCCAGGAGGTAGTCGCGGTCCCACGGGAAGGCGCTGCGCGGCCAGCGCTTCAGGGCGCGGGACGCATCCTTCGTGCGGCCGAGCTGCAGGAGCGCCATCGTGCGGATGACGGCCGTCTGCGCCACGAAGCGCCGGCCCAGGATCGGCTCGCGCAGGCGGAGCACGGCCTGGTAGTCGGCGCGCTCCATCGCGTGCTCGAGCCGGCGGAACTGGCGCTTGCCTTGGCGCCGGACGGCCCAGCCGCCTCCGGCCACTGCCGGTGCGGCGAGCAGCAGCGTGAGGCCCCAGCCGAAACCGGACGGCCCGGCAAGCTCGAGGGCCCGCGCAGCGAGGGTCGCGGCGTCGGGCTCGCCTGCGACGGCGGCGGCGAGGCGGCCGTCCGGCGTGGCCGTGAGGGTCGTCGTGAGATGCCCGTCGAGCGTCAACGACTCGCCGTCCACGTCGATGGGCCGCGCAAGGTCCAGCTTGCCCTTGGTGTCCGAGAAGACGATCTGGGACGTGCTCTGGACGGACGCGCTGGCAAGGTAGAGGACTCCTTCCTGCAGGGTCGCCAGTCGGAACGTGAGTTGGCCGTCGCGGACCGTGAGGTAGGCCTGGCCGTTGTGGGACTCCTCGACGCCGCGCACGGTCCCCGTCGGCTCCGCCGCGACGACCTTCGCGTGACTGCCCGTCTCGACCATGCGGCCGGACGCGTCAGACAGGTCGAGGTCCCAGATGGAGACTTGGAAATTGCCCTTGACCGTGACCTCGACACCATCGCCGGCCGAGACGACACTGCGCGACACGTCGGCTGCCAGCGCTTTGTGGGCGCCAGGGACGATCGTGCGCTGGTCGATGGATTTCTTGACCGGGGGCGAAGCGGCGCCGGAGGCCGCCGTCACGGAGACGGTTGGCGCTGCCTTCCCTGGCACGGGCACCGCGAAGAGGAGGAGCCGGTCGCCCGTGCGGCTCGGCTCGAGGGTCGTCGCCTCGAAGGAGGCATGGCTTGTCCACGACACGCTGTCGAGGTTCGCGCCGACCACGGTGTGGTTGGCGTCCTGGTGGTCCACGGCGACGTCCACCGACGCGCCCGTGATCTTCACGCCTTGTGGGGCCACTTGGGCGGAATCGAAGAGGTCCACGCTGAGCGCTTGCAATGGGCCGGTCGAGACCAAGGCTCCATCGGACGAGACCCGGCCCGCCGTGAGGCCGTCGAAGGCCCCCGCTGCCACGCCCTGGACGGCCAGAAGGAGGCAGATGGCGGAGGCGAGGGTCCAGCGCATGTTCTCAGACGGTCGGGATGAGGCACTCGGGGTGGACGTGTCCGTCGGGCAGGGACACCCAGTCGCAGTACGGGTAGTCGCTCACCGGGTTGCTGGGGGGGCCCTCGCTTTCGCCGAAGACGGCGCGCACGTAATAGACGACGACCGAGCCCTTGGCGTACGCGGTGTCGGTGAAGCTGTAGAACTGGTCACCCGTGTGGTAGGAGACGAAACCGATCTCCACGCCGACGTCGCCGACGGCGTTCAACCGGTTGTCAACAAGGATGCTGCGGTACACGCTGTAGCCGTCGGGGGGCGGCACGAGGTCGCCCGGGACCGTCGGCACCCACCAGTGGATCTCGCCACCGTCGGGCGTGGAGCGGAAGTACGCGATGGGACGGGGCCCAGACGTCTGCACGATCTCCGTGATGGGGTCGCTCAGTGCGGGGGCGACCAGGAGGGTTGCGAAGATCAGGACGATAGCCACTGACAGGTGCTTCATTTCAGACCGACCAGGGGCGGGACTCCAAGGGGCCTATTTAGGAGCTGGCGTCAATCCGTGATTCCCCAAGAGGGAATGGATAGCTTTTGCAGGGGACTGCCGCCGCGGGGGCCTAGGCTGCCTGAGGCGGGGCGGTCTGCGCGTCGCACGCGGGTGCGCTCACGGCGAGCACCTTGCCGTCCATGGAGAAGAAACGGACGCCGTAGCCGCCGTTCACGGCCGGTCCCTCGACGCGGGCGCCTCCCTTGCCGTCCGGCGTCACCACGTGCTTGCGCAGGTCCGCCTTGAGGCCGACGCCCGCGCGCTTCAGTGCCGCCTCCTTGGCCGCCCAGAGGCAGGCGGCGTCGGTGCGCGGGTCGCTTGCGTCGAGGAGGCTGCGCAACTCCGCTACCGCGAACGCCTCCTGCAGGAAGCTCTGCGGCCGGTCCTCGACGGTCTCGAGGTCGATGCCGACGGGTGCGGGGCTCACGGCGGCCACGGCGAGGCCTTCGCGGTGGGTGATGGAGAGCCAGAGCGCGGACTCCGCGCCCTTCACGAGGATGCGGGGCCGGCCGCCGTTGGGCGCCTCGCCCATCACTTCGATGTCGGCGGGCGCAAGCTCGGGGCGGGTCTGCCGGACCGCCTCCTTGGCGGCAAGGCGCCCGGCCGCCACTCGTCGCGCCGCAGTGCGGGTGGATCCACCGGGGCGCTATCCCCTGTTTTACCTGCGGCGTTCATGAGCCCTCCAAATTCAGCATGACCATTATGCCGAATTCCCTTGACAAGGGGTATGAC
>JBHEMF010000156.1:0-4362 GCA_046352665.1 Thermoplasmatota archaeon | reverse complement strand
GTGCGATCCGGCGCTTCGCCGCGGAGCTGCGGCCGGCGCTGGCGAACCGCGACCGCAGCGCCCTGATGATCGAGATCGCCGCGGAGCTGGCCCGCAACGACAAGCTGCGCGCCACGGCCGTGGCGCTGCAGACGCGGGCGGCGGAGACGGAGCGGCGCAAGGAGGAGCACCTGCGCATCCCCCTGGAGAAGGACGTCCGGTCCATCCCGAGCCCGTGGGACGCCGTCCGGCTGCGCCACAACGCCCTTCCTGAGGTGGACAAGGCCGACATCGACCTGTCCGCCACATTCCTTGGCCGGAAACTGAAGGCGCCCCTCCTCGTGACGGGCATGACGGGCGGGGCTCGGAAGGCCAAGGAGTTCAACGGCCGCCTCGCCGCGGCCGCCGCCGAGCACGGGCTTGCCATGGGCGTCGGTTCGCAACGGGCCGCCCTCGAGAACCCGGCCCTGGCGGACACGTACTCCGTCATCCTGGACCACGATGTCCCGTTCCGCCTCGCCAACCTCGGCCTGCCGCAGGTCATCCTGTGGGGCGACGAAGCCGCGGAGAAGGCCAAGGAGGCGGTCGCCATGGTGGAGGCGCACGCCCTCTGCGTCCACCTCAACTACCTCCAGGAGGCCGTGCAGCCGGAAGGCGACACGGTGGCGAAGGGAGGCCTCGCCGCCATCCGCCGGCTCTCGAAAGCCCTCAAGGTCCCCGTCGTCGCCAAGGAGACCGGCGCCGGCATCGGCGGGAGTGCTGCGGCGGCCTTGGCCGGGGCCGGTGTGGCGGCCATCGACGTGGGCGGCCTCGGGGGGACGAGCTTCAGTGCGGTGGAGCACTGGCGCGCCATCGACCAGGGGGACGAGGCAAAGGCCCGGCTGGGCAAGACGTTCTGGGACTGGGGCATCCCGACGCCGCAGGCCATCCTGGAGGCGCGGGCAAATTGCCCCGACCTGCCCATCGTGGCCACGGGGGGGCTCCGCAACGGCCTGGACGCCGCCCGCGCCTTCGCCCTCGGAGCGGACATTGCCGGGTTCGCCGGCCACATGTTCCGCGCCGCGGCATCCGGGCCCAACGGGGCGGCAAGGGAGGCGGGCTTTTTATTGGAAGAGTTGAAAACGGCCCTCTTCTTGGCCGGCGTGCCCACCCCGTCGGAATTGACGGAGGAACATATCCAATGAACCTCGAAGCAGCGCTCCGCCCCTATCTCGACCAGTTCAACGACGAGATGGACAAGTACCTCGTGAAGCGCGAGCTCAAGCCGGAGGAGCTCTACAAGGCGATCCGCCACCTCCCCATCACGGGCGGCGGCAAGAGGCTGCGCCCCATCGTCGCGATCCTGGCCGCGCAATGCGTGGGCGGCGACTCGAAGAAGGTCATGCCGTACGGTGTCGCCCTCGAGATCCTGCACAACTTCACCCTCATCCACGACGACATCATGGACGAGTGCGACACGCGCCGCGGCATCGAGTCCGTGCACAAGAAGTGGGGTGTCCCCATGGGCATCCTCGCCGGCGACACGATGTTCAGCATGGTCTTCGAGATCCTCGACCAGATCGAGATCGACGACAAGACCTTCCGCAGCGTCGCCCTCGACGTGGCGAAGCTCGCCCGCGAGGTCTGCGAGGGCCAGTACTGGGACATGTTCTTCGAGTCGCAGAAGAAGATCGAGGAACTGCAGTACTACCACATGATCGAGCGCAAGACCGCGACGTTCTTCGAGATCGCCATGAAGAACGGTGCCGAGCTCGGAGGCGCCGAGCCGCAGCAGGTGAAGAAGCTCGCCGAGTGCGGCCGCCTCATGGGCCTTGCCTTCCAGGTCTGGGACGACTACCTCGGCGTCACAGGCAAGGCGGAGGAGACCGGCAAGCCCGCCCGCAGCGACATCCTGCAAGGCAAGAAGACCCTCGTCTATGTCGCGACCCACACGAAGCTCGACCCCTTCGACCGCCGCCAGTTCGTGGACCTCTACAAGAAGGACGACAAGACCGAGGCCGACATCGACGCCATCGTGAAGTTCATGGAGAAGTCGGGCGGCCTCGAGTTCACCCGCAACCGCGCCCGCGAGTTCTCCAGCTTCGCCAAGGCGACACTGGCCGAGATGCCGGAGACCGCCGCCAAGCGGCTGCTTCTCATCCTGTGCGACTTCGCGAGCAACCGGCCGAAGTAGGTTCGCCCCCACCCGCGCCTGATTTCATCAAGCTTCAACCTGCTACTCGACGGCTAGCACCCGGTTCCTGCAGTCCGACGACGGCGTCCACTTCAGCGACCGAACCCGCCTCCAATTCTTGGCATTGGGTCTCCAGGACGACTGGCGCGCCGTGGCCGGGCGGAGCCGGCCCGGCGGGGTGTGGCAGCCAAACCGCCGAGCCAAAGCGAGGCGGGAGGCGGGCGCCGTCCGCGAAACGAAGAAACCACCGATTGCACCGATTGCACCGAACGACTCGGTGAAATCGGAGAAATCGGTGGTTTTCCCCCCATGCGCCGCCGACTTACTTCCAGATTCTTCCTGCGGCGTCCTTCCCCGCGGCCCCCGCATTCGCACCGCGCCGGCTGCGCGGCGCGGGTTCGGCTTGCCAGACCCTCGCCTCGCCCTTCGCTTGCGCTCGGGGCCTCGGCTCGCCCCGGCGGGGAAGACGCCCATGCGCAGCAACCTCGCACCGAATGCAGGATTGAGGGCCAGTCGCCGCAGCTCGCCGCCCTCGTCGGAACGGACGTGGCCCTGGCGGGACTCTGACGGAATGCAGACATCGCCTGTCCTCCGACTGGGGATTCCATCCAGTGTTGCAAGCAACATGCCGTTCAGACGCAGTATTCCTCGAATGGCGACGGACCGTCCATGATCACGGCCCGCACCGTCCGCATGGGCTCGATGCGCCAATGCACCTCGATGTCCATGTCACCATCGACTCGGACCGCCCGCGTGCCGGTGCCATGCGTCCCCGGTGGCCCAGGCTCCACCGAGCCCGGCACCGTCGTCATCACGTACTTCCATCCGCAGCCGTCCTCGGGCATCTGCAGGCCGGCGGTGTACGTCGGATCGGGCACTCCGTCAAGCATCAGGCTCACCTCGATCGGGAAGCGGACCCGCAACCGCACCTCGCCGTGCTCGTCGAGTGGGTAGGCGTCCGTGGAGAACGACCTGATGCGCAACGTGTACACTTCCTTGCGCTCCATTTGGGAACAGTCGGGTCCGGAGCGCGTGCCGACGCAGCCTGCGTCGCCGTCGGGGGAGACGTCGTCCATCGGGGCGATGAAGAAGGTCCCTGCGCGGATGTAGCCATCCAGGGCGGGGGCGCCTGCCGGCACGGTCGCGTTTGCCTAACCGTCCGCGTCATGCACGGTGCGCACGTAGAGGGTCGCGTATGGATGCGAAGGCTGCAGAAGGCAACCTGAAAGGGCCAGGAAGGCCGCCACTGCGGCCACGCTGTGCATGCAGGTGCATGGTCCGCTGCGGCATGACGTTATGCTTGAGGTTCGGCTGGGCCCAGGGCCCCGGGCGGGCAAGGCCCGCGGCTTTGGCTGGGGGGCTTGGGGCCCCGGGCTTGGAGTCCTAGGGCGTTTGCCGCGACTTAAGGCGATTGGCGCAGTCGTGCAAACCTTCTCAGTTCTCGGGCGGACCGGTGAGGACGCGCATGAGGCGCGCCTCGTTCCAGCCCGTCGTCACCCGGATGTGCTTGGGTGCTGCCGCGTCGAGGGCCGGGTCGCCGGTGTCGATGTGCAGCCCCTTCAGGCCGAGGAGCTTCTCCGGCGGAGCCACCACCTTGAGGTTCTCCCAGCCGACCTTGCGCAGGACGTCGGGACGGAACATCTGGGTGCCGCGGCCGAGGAGCATGCCCTGCCCGCCAATGGTAGAGAGGACGATGCGGACCTTGCCGCCCTTGGCAAGCTGCGCGTCCACCATCTCCGCGATGCGGCGGTCGTCGAGGTCCTTCGCCACGATGCGGTTGCCTTGGATGGCGTCCACGCCAAGGAGGGTCGGCTCGCCCCAGAATTGCCGTTTCACGGCCGTGCAGACGGAGCCGGCACCCACGAAGCTGAGGGCATCGGCGTCCCACTCCTGCAGGACCTGCTCGACCAGGGGCTCGAGAGGCGTCTCGGTGGCCGTCGCGACCTTGCCTTCCTGGATGGCGGGGCTGAGGGGCACCCGCAGCAAGCCCTTCAGTTCGATGTCCACGTGGCCGGTGCGGTACGCCGCCTCGTCGAGGTCCGTCACGTCGCGCACGATCGTCTCGAAGCCGGGCGCCAGTTGCGCGACGAGCCATGCCGCCTCCGCGATGTCATGCGTATAGACGGGGCTCGTGATCTTGACACCGGCGGGGACGCCGAGGCATGCGACCGTCTCGCCCACGGCGCGGCCAACGTCCGCCGCGGTGCCGT
>JBHEMF010000155.1:0-4403 GCA_046352665.1 Thermoplasmatota archaeon | reverse complement strand
GGGTGTGGGTCGACCCGTGGGGCTGGACCTGGGTCGATTCGGCGCCGTGGGGCTTTGCGCCGTTCCATTACGGCCGCTGGGTCTACGCGCGCAACCGCTGGGGCTGGTGCCCCGGCCCGGTCGCGGTGCGACCGGTGTACTCGCCGGCGCTGGTGGTGTTCCTCGGCGGCGGCGGCGTCGCGCCGGCGCGTCATGCCGAACGCGCACACGTCGGCGCGCAGCCCTGCGCCGGCGAGGCGGTCGAACAGCTCGGGGTGCTTGAGGGGGAGCTCGATCATCTCGCGGACGTTCGTCAAGGCCTCACGCAGGCCCCCGATGTCCTCGTACGAGACTTGCGGGCCGGCCATGGCGGACTGCGCCGCGGCCTCCTCGTTCACCTTGATCTGCGTCTCCTCGTTGATGAGGACGATGCCCTTGGGGTTCGTGGCGAGGATGCTGAACGGCAACGCGTTGCCGAAGAGGGCGATGTTGGGGACGACCACGATGTCGCCTTGCACGACGGGACGCTTCAGCAGGCCGCGCTTGGCCAGGGCGTCGATGCCGTCGCCGAACTGGATCTGCTGGTCCTGGCTGATGGCGGGGGCGAGTGTCACCTGCTTGGCAGGCTTCACTTCCGCCTTCTTGATCGTGACCTTGTCGCCGATGGACACGCCGGCGTTCTTGCGCGTGAGGTTGTCGATGTGGATGATGCCCTTCCCCTCGTCGCCGGGGTGGCTGCGCCAGACGACGGCGGCGGTCGTCTTGTGGCCCTTGATCTCGATGATGTCGCCCGGGCTGAGGTTCAATTCGACGCGGGTCTGCCCGTCCAGGCGGGCACGACCGTAGGAGACGTCCTGCTGCAGGGCTTCGACGACGCGCAGGGTGGCTTCGGTCTTGACCATCGGGTGCTTGGCTCCAGGCGGGGGATTGGTCAGCGCTTCTATAAAAAGGCTTTCCAAGTCCTCCTATTCCAGGGATGCGGCCCTTGGCCTAAATGGGTTGCCTTTGGGTTTGCCGCCACCTGGACTGCGCTCTCGCCGCAGCCATCGCCACCACGAGGCGGCCGCCCCTTCGGCCCAGGGCCGTTCCCCCCTTACATGTCAACCTCAATCCAGAAAAGTCCTGAAATAAGCCGCGGCGGAAGGCCCGTCGTGGAGACGGCCAAGACCGTGGCAGCCCCTGCACCCTTCTACTTCACGCGCGGCCGGCAGTTCTTCTGGAAGACGCTCCTGCTCGGCGCCACGACGGTCCTGTTCGTGCCGGTCCTGCTGTACAAGGACGTGCTGTGGGCGCAGGTCTCGCTCGTGGCCCTCATCCTCGTGCACCTGGCAGGCGGCATCGTGATCGCGGTCGGCAACAAACGCCACCACATCGCCCCCGACCGGCGCGGCCTCGTGATCCGCCTGGTCGGCATCACGGCCCTGGCGCTTCTGATATGGCTTGCGGCCAAGGGGCTCGACACGAGCTTCGGCCCGCTCGTCTTCTGGAGCGCCCTGTTCGCCATCTGGGCCCTTCACACCCTTGGCCTCCTCATGCTGCACGTGCGCAGCCGCCGCGAGGCCGCCGCCTGCCCGTTCGTCTAGCGCCCAGAGCGTCGGTATGTGGCGCCGCAGGCCGGGCAGCGGGCCGTCCCCTCGTCGGCGGGACGCCAAAGCGTTCCGCATTCACGGCAGGTGCGCAGCCGTTTCGCAGCCGGCGTGAAGGGCCGCCAGCCCAGCGCGAAGGGCCACGCCACGAGGACCAAGGTGAGGATCGCCACCGGAGCGAAGTGGACCGGTTCCATGCCATGGCCGCCCTGCAGGACCATGCCCACGGTGGCGCCGGCGGCAAGGAGCCAGAGGGCAAGCAGGGCCTACGTCACCTGGCGCGTGGAGAGCCGGAGGGCCACGCGGCCGGGTGCGCCCGGGGCTTTTTCGCGTTTGGGGTGGGGGTCAGGCGGTTAGCGCGCGCAACTTGGGGTACGCGCCGCAGTGCAGGCAGAAACGGATGCCGGGGACAGCGAGCGCCATGGCGCCGCATTCGCGGCAGGAGTCCGGGATCTGGACCGTGCCTCCCGACACGCGGGTCCCCGTGAGGATCGGCCAGAGTGCCAGCGTCACGGTGAAGACGGCGGCGTTCGCGATGGCGAAGATGGAGACGGTGCCGGTGAGGACGAGCTCCCCCACGACGATGCCCCACGAGACCACCGCGAGCAGCATGAGGAAACCGAGGGCGGCCTGCGGCGACATCTTTCCCATGGCCCCCGGGTTGGCCGCCACGCCGTACTTAAGTCCCTTCGCGCAGGTATTGAATCGAGCCCGCGGAAGCCGTGCGGGCGGCCCGGTTTTCCGGGATTTCCGCCGGGTCGGGACGGAATCCCGCCTCGCCCAAACCAGCCGACCGAGGCGCCGGCGCCCTCTGGGACCGAAGGAAACCACCTTATAGAAGCATGGTCAATGAACGCGAGGCATGAGCCGGCAGGAACTCCTCGAGGCGGTGCAGGCCATGCTGGCCCGGTCCGGCTTCGACGTGAGCGAACGCTGCGACCTCCGGCCCGTCAGTTTCGACCTCGTGGCACGGCGCGGCCGCGAACTCGTGATCGTGAAGACGCTCGGCAACGTCGATGCCCTCACGGAGCCCATCGCGGGCGAGATCAAGATGCTGTGCAAGTTCCTGCACGCACGCCCCATCGTGGTCGGCCTGCGCGCCGGTGCCGGCCCCCTCGAGCCGGGTGTGGTCTATTCGCGCCACGACATCCCGATCGTCCGCCCGGAGACGCTGGAGACCTTCGTCGCCGAGGGCCAGGCCCCCATGGTGTACGCCGCCCCGGGCGGTTTCTACGTCCACCTCGACGCCGAGGCCCTGCGCCGCGCCCGCGAGCACGCACGCGTGAGCCTCGGCGCCATGGCGCAGGTGGCGGGCGTCTCGCGCCGCGCCATCCAGATGTACGAGGAGGGCATGAGCGCCACCATCGACGCCGCCATGCGGCTGGAGGAGTTCCTGCAGTCGGACCTCATCCGCCCGCTCGACCCGTTCGAGACCTTCGACCCCGACCTCTTCACGCCGCCCGGCCCCGCCGCCGGCAAGGACCCGACGGAGGCCCTCGTGCTGCGGCTCCTGCAGGGGATGGGGTACGAAGTGCACAGCACGCGCCGCAGCCCCTTCAACGCCGTCACGACGCCCGAAGGCGGCGACCCCATGCTCACCGGCATCGGCGAGGACTCGCCGCAGCTGCGCCGACGCGCCCGCATCGTGACGAGTGTGAGCCGCGTGACACAGCACCCTGGCTTCTTCGTGATCGAGCGCACCACGAAGACGACGATCGAAGGCATGCCCGTCGTGTCACGGACGGAACTGCGGCGCCTCGACGACCCGGACGCCATCCTGCAACTCATCCTGGAGCGGCAGGAGCGGACCGATTGAGCCGCCGGTCCACCGAACCGTTTGCACCCGCCTGAGCGCACATGCGATGCGACGGAATGCGCGGCCGCTGCCCTTGCCGTGGCAGCCAATTGCTTGCGGCGGCGACGCGCCCAGAACGGTCATGCCCTACAAGCAGGTGAGCCGATCGCGCGGGCCGGCAAGGAACGCGCACGGCCGGACCACGAGGCCGCGCCGGTCAGGCCGGGCCAAAGTGAACACCGCGAAAGGCAACGCGGGTTCCGGTCAAGGGAAGGCCAAGAACTAGGCCGGCGCCGGTAGGGCCGATCGAACCGCCGTGACCTAATGTTGGGTCCCTGCATGGAGGGCGGCGAGCGACCCGGCCATGGCGGCATGGGCGAGCGCAAAGCCCTTCTCCGAGTAGCCGAGCATGATGGCGAATTCGGGGCGTGTGGCCAGGTCGCGCCAGCACGCCTCCAGCCTGGTCGCGGCACCTGCCTTTCCCTTGCGGGCAAGACGTCCACCATCTCGCCGCAGAGGGCATAGCAGCGCTCCCGGCGCTCGGGCACTCGCCGCAGAGCGTGCGATAGCAGAGAGCGCAGCCGCGCCCTCGGCGCTCGGGCACTCGCCGCAGGCGAGTGCGCGATACGGGATTCGAACCCATGCTGCTGCCTTGGCAAGGCAGCGTCCTACCACTAGACTAATCGCGCTTGGGCTCGGCCACAGAGGCGTCGTATAAGAGCCAAACGGGTGGCTCACTTGCGCCGGCGCGAGACCGCGAACGCCAAGGCCGCCAGTGCCACGACGCCGAACGCGGCCTCGAATCCTGGCGCCTTCGCCTTCGTGCCGACCTTCGCCTCGAGCGCCTGCACGAGGGCGTGGTCACGGTCGATGACGAGCTCGTCGTCCACTTCGCGAACACGGAGGCGCGCCGGCTGCTCGGCGGCCGGCTCGCCGAGGGCGACCCCGGCGACCGCTGCCACCTGCTGGCCAGCGACCGCACCCAGCGCTTCTACCGCGGTTACGCCCTGAGCCGCCGGCTGACCCGCGGCGAGTACGCCAAC
>JBHEMF010000154.1:0-4597 GCA_046352665.1 Thermoplasmatota archaeon | reverse complement strand
CCCCGCGGGCGCTCGCTGCGCTCGGCCCGCTTGGCGTCGGTGAAAGCATCCTCGCTGCGCTCGGAACCTTTCACCGAGTTTCCACGGAAGGGGTTTCACCCCTTCACCCCCGCGGGCGCTCGCTGCGCTCGGCCCGCTTGGCGTCGGTGAAAGCATCCTCGCTGCGCTCGGAACCTTTCACCGACTAGCATCCTCGCTGCGCTCGGAACCTTTCACCGACTCGGAACCTTTCACCGACTAGCAGGATGGCCCGGCCGCGTCGGCGTTCACTGGCGACGTCTCGCCCCAGTCGAGGCCGGTGCGGTCATGGAAGGTGCTCACGATCATGACGGCCTGGGTGTGGACGAGACTGGCGGCGCGGGCGAGCTCCAGGCCGCGTGCCTCCGTCTCCTTCGGGTCGGCGCCGCGCACCGTGAACGCGACACTGTGGCTGGAGGCCAGGCCAAAGACACGTGTGACGCCGCTTGCCGTGCAGAGCCGCCCGATAGCGTCGCGGTCCGTGTTGCCGGTGGGCACGCCGCTCACGAGGAACTCGAAACGCTGGCCGAGGACGTCGGGATCGACGCGCAGGTCCACGCCGCGCAGCAGGCCGGACGCCTGCATCGCCTCGATGCGCTGCCGCACGACCTCCTCGCGGGCGCCGATGTCGCGGGCGATGGCCGAGGTGTCGGGGGAGAAGGTGCGGGCGATGTGGGCGAGGATGCGCTTGCCGACTTGATCGACCGGGGGGCGGGGCGTCGTCTTGGGCGTGCTAAGAGGTGGGGTCATGGCAGCGTCACGGCACTGGCTTGCGCCAGCCCGGTGTTCTAGAGTTGTCCGTTGGGGCCGGGACGGACAACCGGCGCGGGATGGACGGCTTGGGGGCCGTCACGACGACGCGGGTCGCCAGGCGGAAGCTTGCCGTGGGCGGGTCCGCCTTGGCGGGGGCCTCGGGCTTCCTCGGGGAGCGGAGTCCCACGACGAGGGCCGCCGCGACGACGAGCACGGTCGTGAAGGCAAAGAAGATCTCCGGCGTGAGCCCGATGGCCGTGGCGTGGTGACCTGCGTCGCCGAGCTGGACGGCGTACGCCACAAGGAGGGCCTTGCTGAACAGGCTGGGCCGCAGGATGGTCCAGGCCAGGGCGCCAAGGAACACGCCGACGGCAAGCAGGAGCGGGGCCGCCACCACGGGGGCCGCCATCTCGCCGCCGCGCGCCTGCAGGCCATCGACCTCCTGGCCGTCGAGATGGAAGAACGTCGAGGCGAGGACGCCGTCGTCCTGGTACGCCTGCGAGGGGAGGAGGCCGAGGCCGGCGGCCTGTACGAACGTGTTGGGGAAGATGACGATGGTCGTCGCTCGCGGCTGCTGCACGAGGACGTCGTGGCCAGCGGCACGGCTGCGCTCCACTTGCAGGAGGTCGCGCTGCGCGTCATGGACACTGTCGCTGTAGGCGAGGGCGGGGACGCCGAATCCTTCGTGGGCGGCATAGTGGCTGTACTCGTGCACGGCGACTCCGGCCACGATGAGGGTCGCCGTCATGGCGTAGAAGGCGAGGAACCGCGAGGTGCCGCGCAGGACCGAGCGGCGGATCTCGGCGGCGGAGCGGGCGCGGCGCACCGGGGCAGGCCGGACCCACCGCAGCGGCGAGACAGCAAAGCGGCGGCTCGATGTGGGGTGGGGGAAAGCGGCCGTTGCCGTCCCGTTCATTCCCATGCGCCCTCGGGCCATGGATCGACGTCGCCGCCGAGAGCGGGGATGACGTCCGCGAGACCGTCAAGGTCTTCCTTGGCAAGCCGGCGCAGCACGAGGTGGGGTTGCGCGTCCACGACGATGGGCATGCCCCCTGCTCTGCCCGTCGCGCCGCATAGCGTTCCTCGCAACTGCGCGGAACCGAACTTGTCCGACCGCCGGACGGAACACAGATTGCGAGATCGACTTTGGAGTTTTCACCGGTCCTTGCTGGCTCCGAGGATAATTGGCCAAAGAAGTTTCTATGGAATCTGTGTCCAGCCGGCGCCCGTGGCGCCATTCCAACCGTTCGCGAGGACGTCCAATAGCCAGCGCCGGGCAACCAAGACCCGCTTGGCGTGGACCCTGCCAAGACCGGAGACACGTACATGACCAACACTTCGCAAGACGCCCGCCGCCCCCGCTCCCGTGGCACGTGGCTCGGCATCGCGGCGCTCCTCGCCGCCGCCGTGCTCGCCGCCCCGGTGTTCCTCGGCAGCAGCGTGTACAACATGGGGCAGCCTTCGCCGCTGTCCGGCTCCCGCTCGGTCGAGGCCCGCGACAGCCCGGACCAGATCGTGGCGAGCGCCATCCAGCAGATGAACGGCATCGCGGACGCAAGCGGTTCCGCCATGGCGCAGGCGGGCGCCGAGGCCGAAGCCGATTACCAGGCCACCGCGGAAGCGGCCGGCCAAGCGTCGAGCGACGCGAGCGCCGCGGCCGACAGCGCCGTGCAGGCAGCCGGCGAGGTCGGAGGCGCCCTGCAGGCCGCCCCTGACGACTACACGGGTGGCGCCGTCTCGCCCTCCCCGGACGCCACCACACCGCCGTCCTACACGGAGCCGACGTTCTCGGGCGAGGTCTCCCGTTCGGGCGAGACCCAGACGACGCCCTACCAGGGCACGGACTCCGAGGTCAAGGCCCGCGCCGCCCTCAACATCCCCATCACCGGCGTCGGCCCTATCGACGCCGCCGGCGCCGCCGCGGTGGCGCTCTACGTGGACCTCAAGAACAGCGTCGTCGCCAAGACGAACAACACGATCGACTGGAGCGACGAGACGCTAGGAACCGTCTGGGCCGGTCCCGAAGGCGCCGGTTATGAAGCCGCACCCGACGACCAGGGCGGTGACGCCGCCGCAAGCCACGCGTTCCGCGTCATCGACGCCGCGAACGCCACACTCTCGACCCTGCTCTCCGGCGTCAATGCCACCGTCGAGGCCCAAACCTCGCTTCTGGCCGACGTCCAGGCCGAGGTCGATGCGACCTTCGAGGCCGAAGCCGCCGCCGAGGCCGTGATCGACGCCGAGGCCGAGGCCCGCGCCAACGCGACCCTCGAGGCCGAGGCTGCCGCTTCCGCGTCGGCCCACGCCGCCGCCGAGAAGCAGGTCGAGGTCGTGAAGGGCGTCCAAGCCCAGGCCCACCAGTCTGTCCACGAGAAGGCGGAGCAGCAGGTCGAGGTCGTGACCTCGGCCGCCGTCGCCGCCGCCGAGTCCTTCCGCCAGCAAGCCGCTGCCGCCGCGTCGGCCGGCGACTCCGCCGCGGCCCAGATCGAGGCCGAGGCGCAGCGCTCCATCGCCCGGCTCGTGGCCGCCTCGGGCCCGGGCGCCTCCGCGAGCGCCCAGGCGCAGGCCATCGTCCACGCCGCGGCATCCGCCGAGGCCGCCGCCCGCTCGAAGGCCAACGCCACGGCGCAAGCGCTCCTCGAGCAGAGCGGCGCCGTGATGGCGAAGGCCGACGTGAAGGTGAAGGCGATCCTGAGCGCCGAGGCCAAGGCCGAGGCCGCGATCGATGCGCACGCCGAGGTCGCCGTGAAGGCGACACTGCGCGCCGAGGCCTACACCGAGGCCCGCGTCCACGCCAACGCCAAGGCCGCCCTCGAGGCGGGCGCCAAGGCCGCGATCCGCGCCAAGGCGAAGGTGCACCAGATGGCGATGGCCCACGTCCGCATGGTCGTCCACGCCGCCCTCGGCATCAACGCCGCGGCGTCCCTCAGCGTGAACGGCGCCCGCGGCCTTGGCCACCTGGTCGATGCCCGCGAGAGTGCGGCCGTCACGCACGACCTCGACTACATGAAGGAGGTCCAGCAGGACCACTCAAGCCGCCCCGCCGAATGGGACGAGTCGCACGGTGTCGCGTACTGGGAGACCCTCATGGACAAGGTCGTCTTCGAGAAGTCCCTGGTGACGGACCTGCACGAGCAGGTCGATCCCGCCGTCGATGAAGGCTTGGGCGTCATCGGCTACACCGGCCACGAGATCTGGCTCCTTGGCCAGCGCTACAACTAGGCCCGAAGATCTCCCCTTTTCCCCTCATTCTCCTTCTCCTTCGCTTTTCTCGATTGTCATCCTTTCAGTCGCCGCCCGCCCGCGCCCACTTGGACCCAGATTCCACAGACGCTCTTTGGGCTGCATGTCCGGAGGCAGGACCAGGACGGAAGCCACGCCAGAATGCCACAGATGCGTCGTCAAGGCACAAGCATCTGTGGAGATTCTGTTCGCAGGCCAGGGTGAAAACTCCAAAGTCAATCTCTGTGCAATCTGTGTTCCGTCGGGCTGCGGCGCTACCTTGGCCGGCCGTTCCCCTGCACGAAACCGCGAAATACCGCCTTCGAGTGGCGAGGCTGTCCGCGAGGCGCGGACGCCCTGCCGAAGTCGCATAACCCGGTATTGCGCTGGTCTCGAAAACCAGTGCCCTCCGACCTGCAAACAGGTCGAACATTTGCATCGTGGGGCCTTCGGCCCCACATCCCCGTGGGGGGCCCTGCCCCCCACCTTTTCCCCCCCGCGCAGGGGCCTTCGGCCCCCGCGACCCCCTGACGGCTCGCGCTGATGCGCTCGCAGCCCGCACGAAACCCGCAAATACCGCCTTCGAGTGGCGAGGCTGTCCGCG
>JBHEMF010000153.1:0-4604 GCA_046352665.1 Thermoplasmatota archaeon | reverse complement strand
GTGGAGCATGGCGCTGAGGACGATCGGTCGCCGGCCACGAGGACGCTCGACCTGACGGAGAAGCGCTTCGTCTCGCGAATGCGGGCATCCCCGCCTACTGGTTGGCCGACCCGGACGCCATGACCCTCACCATCCTCGAGCTGGACCGCGCGGCCTCGACGCGGTCGCACTACGTCTTCCACCGCGTCTGGCGCGAGGTCGAGAGTGTGGTGCGCTTCGACCCCGACTTCAACGCGACGCACCCTTGGTACACGAACGCCTCGCAGGAGGAGCTGGGCGCCGACGGCAACCCCTTCATCGCGCACTTGGACGGCGAACCCGGCGGTGTCGTCCTGTCGCAGTCCGATGGCCTGCCCGGCCACTTCGCGTTCGACGGCGACGGCACCTTGCGCTGGTGGACGGCCTTCTGGGACGGCAACGCCGGCCCGTGGGCTGGAAGGCTGCGCCCCAACGAGCCGGTGCGGGCGGTCTTCGCCACCGACGGCGGGCAAGTGGTGGCGTACGACGTCGCAAGCGGGGCCATCCAATGGACGTTCGACGTGGCCGCGTACGGTGTCGTGCCCGGCAGCATCTCCGTGGCACCCAACGTCTTCGACCTGCGGGGCGACGGCCGCATGTCGGTCTTCGTCGGGGCCCGGCAGGCCGTGAACGACACGGGCGTCGGCGAGGATCCTGGGACCTGGATGCACCGCCAGCACGCCAAGTATTTCCTCCTCTCGTCCGGCGGGCAGGAGCTCTGGTCGGCGTCGCTCGACCTCGGCAACCCGATGGCGTACATGCACCCCGCCGCCGTGGACCTGAACGGCGATGGCGTCAAGGACCTCGTGGTCCTCGACTGGAACACCATCGGCCACCACCCCGGCAACTGGGAGAAGCTCGGCCCCGCCAACCTCTTCGCCCTCGACGGCGCCACCGGCGAGACGCTCTGGGTCACGGCTGTCGATTCCTCCTGGTCGAACCAGGGCATCGCGATCGCGGACTTCCTCGGCGACGGCAAGGGCCAGATCCTCGTGGAGGAGCAAGTGGGACTCACGGACGGGCTCTCGCTCTACAGCTTGCAGGGGGAATTCCTGCGATGGGTCCCCGTGCAGGCCGACGGTTGGCGCATCACGCGCGGCCCGGTCCTTGCCGACACGGACGGCGACGGCAAGGTCGAAGTCATCCTCCCCGTGGCCCGGGAGGCGCACAGCTGTGTGGCCGGCGACTCGGGCTGCGCCAGCGACCTCACCCAGCACTGCCTGCACACAGACGTCGGCTGCCGGCAGGGTGCCCTCCTCGTGTACGACACGGACGCCCCGGGCGCGAGCGTCACGTTCTCTGGGGATTTCCTCTTCGACTCGAAGGACACCGGAGCCCTGCAGGTCGCGCACGGCTAGGTCAATGGGTTGGCAGGCGCGGGCTCTTACGGGCTCTTACGCCCGGACCAGTTGGGCGTTGAACTCGCCTGCGGCCGTGCCGGCGGCGACCGGGTAGCCCTTCTTCGTCCAGGCCTCGAAGCCGCCGACCATCTCCTTCACGCGGAAGCCCAGTTCGGACAGGCGCAAGGCACCTTTCGTGCTGGCGTTGCAGGTGAGGCTGGAGCAGTAGGTGACGATGGTCTTGTCCTTGGGCAGGCGACCCGCGGTCTCGGCGTCGATCGTGCGGTAAGGCAGGCTCAAGGCACCGGCCACGTGGCCCTTGGCGTAGGACTCGGGGCTGCGGCAGTCCACGACGACGAAGCCGGTGAGGCCCTTCGACAGGTCGGCGTTCACGTCGGACGGGTCGGTCTCGTGCGCGAGCTTGGCGGCGAAGTGCGAGCGGGCCTCGGCCGGCTCCGCTGCGGGGGTCTCGAGGACACTTGAGTGGCGGGCGATGAGGGTGGCGGACATGGGAGTCTCCACGGCTGCATCCCGGGGCGGGCATTTGCCGCTTTCGGCGTCGAGGCCTTGGCCAACAGGAGACCCATGTGGCACGCTTCTCGCACGGGCACGGCCGGCCCCCCGGAGCCCCGCAATTGCTTAACTTGCGACATTGTTAAGAAGGCGAAACGCTCCCCTGGCAACCATGACCCGCCCCGCCCCGACCCCGGAGGCCTGCGCCGCCCAGGTCGTGGACACCACCCTCGAGATCCTTTGCACCATCAGGTCGCAGCTGCGCGCCGAAGGCCAGGTGGACATCACCATGGCGCAGTTCCGCACCCTCATCCGCCTGAAGACCCAGCCCGGCTGCAGCCTCACCGACCTCGCCGATGACATCGGTGTCAGCCCTCCGGCGGTGAGCAAGCTCATCGACGGCCTCGTGGAGCGCGGCCTCGTGGAGCGCAGCGTGCAGGCCGACGACAGGCGCCGCATCGGCCTCGTCGTGAGCCCCGCCGGCCTCCGCGCCTTGGCCCTCCTGCGCGCCGCCGTCCAGGCCCGTGTGGCGGCCCGCCTTGCCGACCTCGCCCCCGAGGAGCGCCGCACCCTCCACGACGCGCTGCAACGCGTGGCGGCGGCCGTCGCCGTGAAGGAGGTGCTGGCATGAGCGAACCGGCGCCCACCCCCGCGCACAAGACCGGCGACGACCCGGCCGCCCGACCCGGCGTCCACCTCACGCACAAGCAGATCCTCTTCGTCTTCGCCGGCCTCATGCTCGGCATGTTCCTTGCCGCATTGGACCAGACCGTCGTGTCGGCGGCGCTTCCCACCATCGTGGGTGAACTCGGCGGCCTCGACGAGATCACGTGGGTCGTGACGTCGTACCTCCTCACCTCCACCGTCACCATCCTCGTGTGGGGCAAACTCTCCGACATCTACGGCCGCAAGCAGATGTTCCAGGCCTCCATCGGCATCTTCCTCGCCTCGTCGGCGTTCATCGGCCTGTCGCAGAACATGTGGATGCTCATCCTCGGCCGCGGCCTGCAGGGCATCGGAGCCGGTGGCATCATGAGCCTCGCCTTCGCCATCATCGGCGACATCCTCTCCCCCCGCGAGCGCGGCAAGTACATGGGCCTCATGGGCTCCGTGTTTCTGGTCTCGAGCGTCGTGGGCCCGTGGCTCGGCGGCTTCCTCACCGAGAATTTCTCCTGGCGCTGGATCTTCTACATCAACCTCCCCATCGGCATCCCGGCGCTCATCGTGACGGGCATCGTGCTGCGCCTGCCGTTCCAGCGCCACAAGCACAAGATCGACTATGCGGGGACGGCGCTCCTCATCGTGGGCGCCTCCGCCATGATCCTCGGCCTCGTCTGGGGCGGCCAAGGGGCACCTTGGGACTCGGGCTGCAAGGCCATCGACGGCGCGCCTGCCCCGTGCTACGAACTGCGCTGGTTCCCCGGCGGCAGCGGAACTGCGGTGCCCTCGTTCGACGCTGGTGCCGCCGCCCTGCCGGTGGCCCACACGCTCGATTCCGGCCAGAAGCTCCTGTCCGACTGGAGCGTCACCGGCCTCCTGGTCGCGGGCGCGCTGCTCCTCGGGGCCTTCCTCTGGCGCCAGGCGAAGGTCGAGCACCCGCTCCTGCCGCTGCGCCTGTTCGCGAAGAAGGACTTCTCGATCGCGTCGGCGGTCTCGTTCATCATCGGAGCGGCCATGTTCGGGGGCTTCATCTTCCTCCCGACATACCTCCAGGACAGCGCCGGCGTGGCGCCCACGCAGTCGGGCCTGCTCCTGCTGCCGATGGTGCTCGGCATCATGCCGTTCATGACGGCAAGCGGCATCGTGATCTCGAAGACGGGCCGCTACAAGTGGTGGCCGCTCGTCGGCGTCCCCGTCGCCATGGCCGGCATGGGGATGCTCAGCCGCATCGACTCCGGCACCTCGTCGCTCTACCTCGGTGTCGGCATGTTCCTCCTGGGTGCTGGCATCGGCATGGTGATGCAGGTCATGGTCCTCGTGGCGCAGAACTCGCTCGATGTCCGCGACATGGGCATCGGTACCGCCGCCAACAATTTCATGCGCAGCATGGGCAGCGTCTTCGGCGTGAGCCTCTTCGGCGTCGTCTTCGCGGACCGCCTCCGCGCCGCCCTGCCGCAGATCTTCACCGCCGCCCGCGAGAACGGCGTGGATCCCGTCACGGTGGCGCGCGCCTTCCGCTCGAGCCCCGAGGCCATCAAGGGCTTCCCCGACCCCGTCCGCATCCCCGTCGTGGACGCCGTGGCGCACGGTGTCGGCGACATCTTCCTGTTCGCCCTCCCCGTCATGCTCCTCGCATGGGCCCTCCTCTGGTTCCTGCGCGAGGTGCCTCTGCGGAGCACCCGCAACGTCGGCGCTGCCGCAATGGAAGGCGCGGAAGGCCTCCTGCCATCCGGCGGCGACCGGCCGGTCCTCCCCGCCGTGGCCGCCACCCGCGGCCTGCCCCAGAACGCCTTGGCCCGCGTCGAGCCGCGGCCCGGCGACGCCGTGTACGAGGCGGCGCGCCGCGAAAACGGCGCCGCAGCGCCCCGCCACCTGCCTCCGGTGCGGGCCTTCGCCGACCGGCCCAGGCCCACGGGACCGCTCACGGATGCGCACCTGGCCGACCTACACCGCCGCATCGACCGCCTGCCCGACCCGCGCAAGCGCGGCAGGTAGCATGGCGGACCCCGCCGGCAACGACATCCTTGCCATCGAGACGCGCGGCCTCAGCAAGTCCTTCGGCGCCGTCCAGGC
>JBHEMF010000152.1:0-4612 GCA_046352665.1 Thermoplasmatota archaeon | reverse complement strand
AACCTAGGCGACCCTAAGGTGCCGAACCTGAACCTCCCGAACCAGGTCACCGTCCTCGCCGGCGAACTGCAGCAGGGCATCAAGGCGTCCGAGGCCGTCTCGGACCACATCGCCCTTGTCGCGCACGGCAAGTCCTTCGAGCTCGTGGCCGACGGCGACACCGACCAGGTGCACCTGAGCCTCTCCGACGGCCAACTCATCAAGATCCAGGCGCCGGACAAGTCGCGCAGCCTGTTCAGCCTGGACTACTTCTCCAACATGAGCAAGGTCGTGAAGCCCACGGACGCCGTGACACTCCACCTCGGCTCCGACTATCCCGTGAAGATCGAGTTCGACATCGCCGACGGCGCCGGGCATATCACGTACCTCTTGGCGCCCCGCATCGAGAGCGAGTAGGCGAGAATCGGCGCTCGCCCGCACGGAGCGCACGGAATTGCCAGCTGCTTTTTGTTGGCTAGCAACGGGTTCCTGCAGTCCGACGACGTCGTCCACGTCCACGACCGAACCGACGACGCGAAAATGGACTCGTTGGATCTCCTGGTCGAAGGGCGCCTTCGCCGCGCCCGCATGCTTCCGGACCATCTGCTCGGCCACGCCGTCGTCGGAACGGTCGGGTCCGGTCGCTAGCCTGCACAGGAATGACGACATCGCAAATCCCCACCCATCGTCCCAGGCCTCCCACACGCAACGATGCATGTTGCCCGCTTCGCAGGGGGCTTCGCCCCCTCAACCGAGGCCGCGCCGTCAAGCCTAAGAGCCCTCGTCGGAGTCGGCCCCCGATGCGTGCCGCCCGCCTAGCCGCCACCGCCGCCATTGCCTCCCTCCTCCTCTCCGGCTGCGCCGGCGCCGGCCCGGAAGGGGTCTCCAACGTCCAGGACGCCTTCTCGTACGGCGGCCAGGTCTCCGGCAAGGATGGGACGCAGACGTTCTCGTGGGACAACAGCCAGGCGAAGGCGATGCTGAGCTGGGGCGGGCAGGCGTCGAGCGGCACGTTCACGGTGAACATCCAGGACGCAGCCGGCAAGCAGGTCTATTCCGGCTCCATGGGCCCCGGCCAGAACGGCATGTCGGGCAACACGGCAAGCGGCAAGGCCGGCTCGTGGACCATCGTTCTGAACTTCCACGGCTTCACGGGGCAGATGGGGCTGTCCGTCGTGGCAGCGGGCGGGAGTTACCCTTCCGGCGCCGGGTACACGATGCCGACCTACCCCCCGGCTTAAGGGCGGGCTCCTCCTGGGGCGTCCGTGGCCGACCTGGTCCGGCTCGCCTACTACCCTTTCCTGCCCGAGGTGCGGGACGCGATGCGCGACGAAGGCCCCGCGATGGCGGAGCTCCTCTCCTCGCCGTTCTACCAGGCAAGCCGCGCCCGCGCCGTGCAGCGCGTGGAGGGCGCCATCTCGTCCGGCATCCCAGCCCCCGCCATCGTGTCCGAGCGCGACGCCCTGCTGGAGCTACTCTCCGTCGCCTTGGCGCGCATGCTTGTCGCCGAACTCGACGAGAAGCCCCTCGTGCAGCGCTACGCCGCCGCCGAGGCGAGGCTTGCCGCAGCACATCTCGCCCGCGACCCCGACGAGGCCGCGCTCGATGCAGCATGCGAGGCGCTGGGCATCGCGGCCGACCGCACGGAGGTGGGCTGGCGCCTGCACTTCTCCGACTACATCCGCCTCGCACCGCTGCACGAGCCGGAGTGGAAGCTCATCCGCCGCCCCGTGGCCGCAGGCATCGTCACCGTTGCCGACGGCGAGATGGTGCGCCTCGTGCAGGAGACGCTGCAGCGCCGCATCGTGGCCGAGCTGGACGCGGAGCGGACACGCGCCATGCCGGCCGAGGTGAGTGCTGCGCTGGCACCGCTGGCGCTCGCGATCGAGCCCCGGCTGGAGGAGGCGCGCAAGGAGTGGACCTCCGGCGACTTCGGGCCCGTGCAGCCGGGCCTCTTCCCGCCGTGCATCAAGGCCATCTTCGACGAGTTGCGCCAAGGCAACAACGTGCCGCACCACGGCCGTTTCGCGTTCGCGACGTTCCTGCACACGATCGGCTGGAACGCGGAGCAGATCATGGACTACCTCGCGACGACGCCGAATTTCGACCGGGAGAAGTCGCGGTACCAGATCGAGCACGTGACCGGGCAGAAGGGCGTCGAGTCGTACATGGTGCCCAACTGCAGCACGATGCAGACGAACGGGGTCTGCCCGTTGGAGAAGCGGGACACTGTCTGCTTCAGCATCAAGAACCCGCTCGGGTACTACCGCAAGCGGCTGCGGTACCAGCAGCGCGAGGACGACGCGAAGGCAGCGGACGCGGCAAAGGCAGGCCAGGTCCCAGCGCAGCCGAATCCGCCCAATCCGCAGATTACGCAGAACCAGACGAACGGTTCCCGCGGCGCATCGTGAAGAGGGTCGAGTTGGAGGCAGGTAGTTGCGGCGGCTACACCGACCAAGTTGTTCAGTATCTGCGTAATCTGCGCAATCTGCGGATTGGTCGTCGGCGAGGGCGGTCAGCGCTTGCGCATGAACAAGGCGCCAGAACCGAAGGCCACGAGCAGAGCCACTGCACCGGCACCGTAGGCAAGCCAGGGGATCGTCGGCGCCGAGGCCGAGGCTGCATCCGATGATTCGCGCGCCGCTTCCGGTTGCGGCTGCTCCGGGACCGCCTCGTCTGCCGGTGCTTCCGTAGCGACGCTGGGCGCCAGGTCGTGGACCTGCGGCGCAGCAGGCGGTGGCGGGGGAGGGGGCGGAGGTGTGGTCGGAGCGGTCGGAGGACATGGCGCGACCGTGACCGGCGTCATGGCAGACGTGCCGCTTCCCGCGTCGTCCAGTACCGTGAGCCGCACGTCGTAGCTTCCGTACGCCGCGTACTGGTGATCGGCCATCCGGCCCGTGGCCGTGCCGCCGTCGCCGAAGTCCCATGCCCAACGCGCCACCATGCCGTCGGCGTCGCTGGAGCCCGAGCCATCGACCTCGACGCGCATCGTCCCGCACGGCGCCGTCGTCGCGGGTACCGCTTGCGGGGGAGCGGAAGGCACGACGGGTGGCGGTGGGGGGTCGCATGCGTCGCCCGCGCCGTCGTGGTCGCCGTCGCGCTGCGGGACGTTGGGCGTCACGGGACAATTGTCGCGGCCGTTCGCGATGCCGTCGCCGTCTAGGTCCGTGTCGCACGCGTCGCCCAGCCGGTCGCCGTCGAGGTCGGCCTGGTCGGGGTTGCTGGACGAGGGGCAGTCGTCGGCTGCGTTCGCCACACCGTCGCCGTCGAGGTCCGGGTCGCAGGCGTCGCCCACGCCGTCGCGGTCGAGGTCCTCCTGCGCCACGTTCACGGCCGTAGGGCAATTGTCGGCGGCGTTCAGGCGGCCGTCGCCGTCGATGTCAGGGTCGCAGGCGTCGCCCACCGCGTCCTGGTCGAGGTCGGCCTGCGACGGGTTCGCGACCATCGGGCAGTTGTCGGAGGCGTTGGGAAGGGCGTCGCCGTCGATGTCGGGGTCGCATGCGTCGCCCAACGCGTCGCCATCGACGTTGCCTTGCGTCGGGTTTGGCACGGCCACGCAATTGTCCAGCGGGTCCGGCACGCCGTCGCCGTCCTGGTCGGGCGGGCAGCCGGAGAGGGTGAGGGCGAGGCTGCCCTGCGCGCCGGCGTAGCCCAAGACCTGGATGCGGTAGTGCGTCCCCGCAGTGCATGCCCAGGTCACCTGCGATTGGAAGCCGCAGAAGTCGTCGTTGAACGTGACGGGGGCAAGCGCGTTCACGGCGCCGCCGGTGTACACGGCGAGGACCGTGTCGTAGCTGGAGCCGCAGGTCCGCGCCAGGGCGGTGCCGGGGCCGGGGGCGACCCAGTCGAACCAGACGCTCCGGCTGGCGCTGCAGCACGGCACGGGCTCGCCGGGCTCCATCGTGGCACCTGCCGTGCTCCCGGCGAACGTGAACGGGTTCGGGTACGCGGTCGCGACGGTCGGCAGCGCGAAGCAGTCGTTGGGCGGGACGGTGCAGGGCGGCACGCACGAGACGGAAAGCGTCAGGGTGCCCGCCGAACTGGTGGTCCAGCTCGCCACCTGGATGCGGTAGGTGACGCCCGCGACACAGGCAAAGGAGACGGTCGATTGGCTGCCGCAGGACTGGTCGTTGGCGCCCACGAGCGAGAGGGAGGTGAGGATGGTGCCCGTGTAAACCCCGACCACCGTGTCGTACGTCGATGCCGGCGGGCCGCACGTGGAGACGGTGCCGACGCCCGACGCCGTCGGCGTCCACCGGAACCAGACGGACTTCGAGACGCTGATACCGCCGGGGAGCGGCTCGCCCGCCTCCATCGCGGCACCCACGGTCGATTGCGTCGCGGTCGCGGTGTTGCCGCTCAGGACCGTCGGGTTCGCGAAGCAGTCGTTGGGCGGCGTGACACACGGCGGCGTGCAGCCGAGGCTCAATAGCAGTGGCCCCGACGCACCCGAGTAGCCGAGGACCTGGATGCGGTACGTGGTTCCGGCGGTGCAGGCCCAGCTCACCGAGCAGCGGATGACGCTCGAAGTCACCGAGGGTGCCAAGGACATCCTGATGACGAAGGGCTTCGATCAGATCTACGGCGCGCGGCCGATGCGCCGGGCGATCATGACGGCGATCGAAGATCCGCT